>JALZHR010000406.1 GCA_030860665.1 Acidobacteriota bacterium | reverse complement strand
GGGCGGAAATACTCGCATTGAGCAATCCGCCCTTGCTGACGCGCGCGCTTCTGCCTCAGAAATCTCACAAATATGAGTTCGCTATAGTTTTGGGATTTGCACTAAAAAGACGAAAGCCCGCAGTTAACAAAGGCAAGACGCAAAATGAAGAAAGTGTTTCTATTTTACGCTTTGCCTTTTTTGCGCGCTTCCGTCTTTTTTATGCTTAAAATTTCGGACTTCTAATGCAAAGCCCGAAAAGTCTTTAGTCACAGCTAGATAAGCGATTACGCGCCGCGCTCTATTTTCCCGCCCGAAAGGATTTCAGCGCATATAGGGCGCGACGCTGCCCGCGACCGCGTTGAATTCTTCCGGCTTCAGCGGAAGGCGTCGAAACGCGTTCCAGGCATCGAGCGGCTCGGCGTTATTGCCGCCCGGCGCGTAGTCCGAGGCAAACAATACGCGGCGCAGCCCAAGCTCGCGCAGCCGCCTGGCGACAAGCTCAAGCGTTTTCGGCGAGGAATCCGGCGTCACCATACTCGCCACGTCGAAATAGAGATTCTTCATCAGCGGATTGTTGGCGACCGCGGCTCTTGCGTAAACTTCCAGCGCATCGTCCGAATGATAATCCGGTCCCGACGCCGCCATGTGAGCGATTTGAATCGGGATGTCGGGCGCAGCCGAAACCACGCGATTCAGGAAAGCCTCGGAATGTTCGGCTCCGTATTTGCCCGTTATCCAGAGGTGGGCGATTATCGGAAACCGCTTTTCGTTCGCCGCCCGAAAAACCGCGCGGAGCTTTTCCACATGCTGCGCGTCCAGAACGTTCACGCCGGAGTTTCCGAAATGCAGCTTCAGCCCCTTGAAATGCGGATTTTTCGCGCAGCGGTCGAGCTCTTCGAGCGCGTAATCCTTGAGCGGGTTAAAACTGCAAAATCCCACGAGACGTTCGGGAAAGCGCGCGACCTGCTGCGCGAGCCAGTCATTTTCCGCTTTGACCTTGGCGTATTCGTCCTTGGTTTTTCTGAACGCGCTGCCGAACCAGAAGGCGACCGAAAGCACCGCCGCGCGTTTGATGCCCGCCGCATCCAGTTTAGCGACGAGCTGCTCGGCGGTCGCCGCCTTTGCCACGGGCGGACCTTTCAGCGTAAACGTCTCGCCCGCGATGCGCCATTTTCCGTCCGCGCCCTTTCGGATAAACAGGGAAAAATTCGAGACGTGTTCGAGCGCCGTTCCTTCTCCTTCCGTATAAGTGCCGATGATGTAACCGGCTGAGCCTTCCAATTTATAACCCTGCGGAATTAAAGGATAGCTGCCGAGGCTGTTAGCCACGAAGCTGACCGCCCTCTCGCCGCGAAGCCAGATAGGAGCGGCGGCGTCCAGAACCATCGCGTCTTCCGTGTATATCCGCGCCAGAACGGAAGGATTTTTTTCCCTGACCAGCTGCTCGCGCTCTTTAAGCAGGCGTTTGAGGTCGTCGGGCAATTCGACGGCGGGAAGCAGCGGCGTCATCACTGACGAGCGAGCGTTCAAACTCCAGAGATGCGTGTGATAATCAGCCAGCGGCGTAAGCTGAAGCTGCTGCTGCGACGGCGCTATGGTCGGCGTTAATTTTCCCGCCATGTTTTCTCCGGAGCCATTTCTGACGGCGGCATTATCGATACTAACCGTTGCGTAATCGACCGTTTTTTGACCGGAAACGGAGAATGATGCTGCTGTTGCTGTCGCCGTCAGCAGCGCAATAATGACGGCGCGCTTCGTCCGAAAAGAATTTTCGGCGCGAAGCATCCGGAAACTTTTTATTATCTTATTAAAAATGCTCATAATCTCTCCTTTGTATTTTGATTTCGTCGATTTCATTAATAATTATTCTTCGGAACGCCGACGCCCGATTGCTTTGCCCCGAATCGGATGATAAAAGCCTGATAATCGTAAAAATCTACAGTTCCAGTTCCCAGACCTGTCCGGTCAGCGCGTCCTGTCCGAAATCATTTCGTTTTTCCTCCGAAACGATTCGGAATCCGGTTTTCTCGTAGATTCGCCCCGCCGCGGCAAGCGCCGAATAAGTCCGGAGAGTAATCCGGCGATAGCCCGCGCGGCGCGCAAATTTAATGCACTCTTCGACCAGCCGTTTCCCGACGCCCATTCCTCTGGCTCGCGGCTCAACCAACAGGACGCGAAGCTTAGCCGTTTCCGTTTCATCACCCTGCGACAAAAAGACCGAGCCGATTATTTCTCCGTCCATCTCGGCTATCCAGCAGCGCTCTCTTTTCGGATTGTAATTGTTTAAAAAATCAGCGCAGATTTGAGCGACCAGCGCCTCGAATTCCTCGTTCCACCCGTATTCCTGCGCGTAAATAACGCCGTGCCGGTAAATTATCCAGCCCATATCGCCCGGCTCATGCTGGCGGAGAATGTAGCTCTGACGAGAAGAGGACGAGGCAGAGCTTTCCCTGTCTTTCAGAAGCAGGTTTTCGATTACTTCCATAGCCTTCAGCACGCGCTTTTGTTCTTCTTCGGAAAGCGGGTCGAGCATCCGCGAGATGTCTGCGTCGGCGCGGCTGTTGATGAGGTCGAAAGCCTCTTTTCCCTCCTGCGTGAGCCGCAGAAATCTCTGGCGGGCGTCCGTTTCGGAAGGCGTTTTTTTGAGCAGACCGCTTTTCTCTAATTTGGCTAAAATCCGGCTTAAATGCCCGCCGTCCAGCCCCAGTTCCCGGCACAGGTGTGAAGCGGTAAAGTCGGTATTAGTCCCGATTTCAAACAAAATCCGCGCCTCGGTCAGCGAAAAAGGGCTTTCCGGTAACCCTTCCCGAAACAGACCTATTCTTCTGGCAAAGCCCCGATTGAACCTGCGCGCCGCTGAAATCCTTTCCGTCAAACTCTCTTTCATAAATTAATTATTTGAAATTATCAACAAAATAGTTGCTTTAGTCAATCTTTTTTTTTTGAAACGATGATTTATATCAGTCAATGCCAGTTAGCGGGTTTCAGAATCGCGCGACCAGGCAGAAGCCCGCGCGTTTCGATTTGGGATTTGGGAATGCGGATTTCGGATTTACCGTTAGCTAAAGCTCAAATCCCAAATCCCAAATCCTAAATCCCAAATCTCTCTGCGCCCTTGCTCACGCGCGGGCTTCCGCCTCAGAATGCCTCGGGAGTCGCACGAATATGAAATCCGCTAAATGTATTTGATAAAACGATTTATTTATAGAAATAAAGAAAAAGCCCTGAGTCAGGGCTTCGGGCGAACAGGACATTGCCGCCCGGCGGTCGAAGATTGAGGATTGCCTTGTCTACTTTAATAACGCCGCTTCGATGCGCGGCAAAAAGCCTCTGACCGTTCGCGTTGTGTATTCGTCGTAAATCCGGCGTTTTTCTTCCGTCATCGGAAACTGCTCGTCCGCCGCGTCATACGGATATTTTTTCATACGCTTGAACGGCAGCGGCAGAACCGCGTCCGGGCTGCCGGAGTTGATGTCCATTTCCTTGCTGTAACCGTCGGCGTAAAGCAGGAACGTATATTTTTTTCCGGCGGGCGGCGCGGGCAAAGCGTCAAAGCTCAAAACCAGCTCGTCGCCCGTTTTAGAGATAACGAAAACGTCGTCAACCGCTTTGAGCAGCGCGTCGACCGCGCCGGTTCTGGTAAAGCTGCCCGAAAAATACTTCCACCGCGCGTCGTTCAGAACCGTCTCGTAATTTGCGGCAATCATTTCGCCGTGTTTAACTTCCTGCGAAAAACCGCGCTCGCGCAAAACGGCTTGAGCGGGCTGGATTTCGATTGTTTTCACGTTTGATTGCTCGGACG
>JALZHR010000442.1 GCA_030860665.1 Acidobacteriota bacterium | reverse complement strand
GGCGATGTCCTTCCATTCGTTCCAGGTCGGATACTTCATATCTTCAAACTGCAAATCGGTGATGCGCAGCGGCGCGCCGCATCTTTGCAGATTCCAGCTTATCGTCTCGGTCACGTTCTGCCACGTTTTCGAGTAGCTGCCCGAAAGGCGATTCGGGTCCGAAGGGTTGACGCGATGCGTGCCGTCGCTCGTCAGCGAATTGCCTTCGACGGTCGTCTGGGTCGCCGGCATCGTCAGGTTTTTGCCTTCTTTCGGCTTGCACTGACCGCTGAAGCTGGAGGTTTCCGAGCCGGTCGTCTGTCCCTGAATCTGCGGCAAGCCGACGCTGACCGAGTATGTGCCGTCCGCGTTGACGCCGACGTTGACGTTCGCTTCGGCGCCCGTCGCGTTGGCGCTGGTTTCGGTTTTCGTCTGGAAATTTCCGAACATCACCTGAAACGTCTTGCCGCGGTCGCACGAATTTTCCTCTCTGGCGGCGGTTTTGTCGATTGAGGAAAATTTATGCTCGATGCGCGCCTTGCCGACGTTCGAGCCGTTTTTTTCCGGCGCTTCGACGACGGCGACCGACGCCTTGTAATTGTATTTCATTTCCCAATCGCGCTTGTCCTCGCCGCGATTCGACACGCGCTTGACGGTTTTGCTGTCGGTCATCGTCTGCGTGCGCGTGTAGGTGATGTTGCCCGTCCACGCGCCCGAACATTTCGGCGCGGATTTATTCGCGCCCGCAGCCTGCTGATTTGCGGCGCGGCGGGTTTGCGCGAAAGTATTAAAAGTGCTGCCGCTTAAAATGCTCGCGCACAAAACGATTAAATATAATTTTCTGAAAAGTCCGTTTATTGCCGGTTTTTGCATAATTCCCTCTGAAATTCTTCCTCGCGCGCCGCGCGTAAATTTGTTTCTAACCGTAAGGCGTAAAATCGCGGCGAAAAGTATCAGGCGGCGACGGTAAAATCTCGCCGTCGCCGCCCGAGTTCGCCTTGCGAAGATAATCCGTAAATTACGGGTTATTCGCGCCAGCCATTACGCGCAAGTCGTAATCGATTTTGCGGCGCTGCGGGTTGTGAAACGTCACGCGAATCATAATATTCTGATTCGGTCGCCATGCGCCGCCGTTGGTGTTCGCCGTCACGTATTGACTGCCGAGCGGCGCGGCGCACTGCGTCCGGCGCGGGTCTGAATCCTGCGAAACCAGAACTCCGTTGGTCAGATTATCGAAAACGAACATCGCGCGCGGGTGCAGATTCTGGCTGGAAACGTTTCGCGCGATAATAAACTGCTCGTATTGACCCGTGCGCGGATTGCGCACTGCGGGCAGCCGCTGAACGCGCACCTGCGACGTCACGTCGGAGGCGCAAGCCGGAGCCGCGCCGACCAGCACATTGACGAAATTCGTGTTGTCGCTTTCGTTGCGGTCAGGCTCGTCGGCGCTCGCCGTCGAGTCGAAAAGCATATTTCCCTGGACGTTCGGGCGGACGCCGATGGTGACGACAGCCGATTGATGCGGCGCGAGCGTTCCGACCGAACATTCGACGGTCGAGTTTCCGTTGACGAGCGTGCATCCGCCCGGCGCGTTTGACGAAATGTAATCCGCGCGATTGATTTCGCCCGCGACTATGGCGGTATTTGAAACCTTGACGTTTGTCGCCGCCGCGTCGCCGTTGTTGCGCACGTTAACGGTAAAAGTCACGACAGAGCCGACCGTCGTATTTTGCGCTGAGCTGTTGACCTGCACTTTCAAATCCGGCGCGGTCGCAGGCGTCGGCGTCGCCGTCGGAGTTGCCGTCGGAGTTGCCGTCGGCGTCGGAGTCGGAGTCGGAGTCGGGCTGGCTGTCGGGAGCCAGTCCGGGTTGTCGCCGAAGACGTTTAAAGCCGTCGCGTTCGTCCCGTTCGCGTTCATAATCATCAAGCCGACGCCGGTGCGGCGGAAAACGATTTGCGAGCCGTCGGGCGAATAATCCGGCGCGAATTCGGCTTCGATGGAGCTGGTAATATTCGTCATCGCGCCGCTGCCGTCGGTGTTGACCGAGTAAATCTCGCTGTAGCGCGAAACCAAAATGTTCGTGCCGTCCGGCGAAACGGAAGCCTGCCGGTTATCAAAGCTGCCGATAAACGTCAGGCGGACAGGCGTTCCCGTCCCGTCGATATTCGCCATATAAAAATCGGAATTGGTCGAGCCGGTGTCGGTATTCGTTATGCCGACGAAAATTATCTTCGTCCCGTCCGCCGAAAAAGCGGGCGCGTGCTCGCTGCGAAAACCGCCCGCGAAAACGACGCGCTGCTGTCCTGTGCCGTCCGCGTTCATCGCGTAAATATGCCCTGCGCCTTCGTGCTCGCTGACAAACGCGATTTTCGTTCCGTCGGGCGAAAAGGCGGGCGCGTAGCTGTTTCCGTTTTGCGTCAGCTGCGTCTGGCTGCCGCCGTTTTCGTCCATCACATAGATTTCAGAGCCGTATTCCGCGCCGTAAGCATAGGCGATTTTCGTGCCGTCGGGCGACCAGACCGGGTCAAAGCCGTCGGCTAAAACGGTTTCCGCCGAGCCGTCGGCGTTTACCACGCGGACTTCTCCGACGCGGTCAAACACTATGCGCGCGGCAACCTGGCTTTGCATCCGCGCGCTGCCGGGCGCGAGCAGAAAAGATGCGGCGGCAAGGGCGACGAGCGCCGCGAGCGCAAAAAGGGAGCGTATTTGTCGAAAATTAAAAGATGTATGCATTAGATTTCTCCTGTTCATAAAAAAAAATGAATAAATTCTGCGGGCGCTCCTATTAGCGCCTCGTCAGTAACGCGCAGGACGAGAGGAAAAAGTGTCAGCCCGGCGGAATAAGTTCACAAAAAATTGTCGCACCTCGTTAATTTCGCTATACTTTCGACAATCTTTCGATTCAGAACGGGATGACGCCGAAACAGCAGCAAATCGAAAAAGTCTTTCAAGCCGCGCTGACGATGAACGAGCCGGAGCGCACCGCTTTTCTGGCGGAAACCTGCACGGACGAAGAGATGCGCGAGGAAGTCGAAAAACTTTTGACCGGCGAGACGATGGCGGCGGAAAAGACGATTGCCGGCGAACCGTCGATGTCGACGGAAGACGGCGAGCTGGGCGCGATGCTCGGGCGGCAAATCGGCGTTTACCGGCTCGTGCGCGAAATCGGGCGCGGCGGAATGGGCGCGGTTTATCTGGCGGAAAGAATCGACGGCGCGTTCTCGCAAAAAGTCGCCGTCAAGCTCATCAAGCGCGGAATGGACACGGATTTGGTCGTCCGCCGTTTTCGCAATGAGCGGCAGATTCTGGCGACCTTAAATCATCCGAACATTACGCGCCTTCTGGACGGCGGCTCGACGCAGAGAGGCTTGCCTTATTTCGTGATGGAATACGTCGAGGGCGAGCAGCTTTACGCTTACTGCGACCGGCGGCGGCTGAACGTCGCCGAAAGATTGCGGATTTTCCAGAAAATCTGCGCCGCGATTGAAGAAGCGCACCGCCATAAAATCATTCATCGCGATTTGAAGCCGTCGAATATTCTGGTCAAACGGGACGGCACGCCGAAGCTGCTGGATTTCGGCATCGCCAAGCTGCTCGACCCGGAAATCGGCGCGACGGCGATGGAGCCGACCGCGACGCACCTGCGGATGATGACGCCGCAATACGCTTCGCCCGAGCAGATTTCCGGCGAGCCGATAACGCCCGCGTCCGACATCTACAGTCTCGGCGTTTTGCTTTACGAGCTTTTGACCGGACATCGCCCGTATCGCCTCAAAAGCCGCGCGCCGTATGAAATCGCCCGCGCCATCCGCGAAGAAGAACCGACGCGCCCGAGCGAGAGCCTGACGCGCGAGGACAATTTCGCCCGCAGCGACACCGAGAAAAACGAAAAACCGACGCTCGACATAATTTTCGCCGCGCGCGGCGCGACCTTCGAGGCTTTGCGCGACGAGCTTTCGGGCAATCTGGACAAAATCATTCTGAAATCGCTGCGCAAAAATCCGTCGGAGCGCTATCAATCAGCCGCCGAATTGAGCGAGGACATTTCCAATTATTTGGAAAAACGTCCCGTCCGCGCGCAGGCGTTCGATGCGCCGGAAAACGCCGCCGCTTCTTCTTCTGCCGCCGCCGCAGCTGCAATTGAGGATAAAGACGCCGTCAAAAATTCGATTGCCATTCTGCCGTTCAAACTGCTTCGCGCAGCTGACCGCGCCGCTGGCGAAGACACGGGCGACGAATATCTGAGCATCGGTCTGGCGGATGCGCTCGGCTCGCGGCTGAGCGGCGTCAAGCGTCTGGTGGTGCGCCCGACCAGCTCGATTCTGCGCTACAGTGCGGCGGACGCCGACCCGTTTGCGGCGGGGCGCGAGCTGAACGTCGAGTTTATCGTCGACGGCAGCATCCGGCGCGTCGACGACCGCGTGCGCGTGACCGTACAGCTTTTGAGCATCAGGGAAACCGCGGCGCGCTGGGCGCAGTCGTTCGACGAAAAAATGACCGACGTGCTGGAAATCGAAGATTTGATTTCCGAGCGTGTCGTCAAAATCCTGATTTCGCATTTATCGGGCGAGGAGCAAAATCAGCTGGCGAAGCGCGCGACCAGCAGCCCGGAAGCCTACGAAGCCTACCTGCGCGGGCGCTATCACTGGAACCAGTTTACGTTTGAAGGCTTTGCCCGCGCGCTGGCTTTTTATCATCGCGCCATCGAGCTTGCGCCGGATTACGCTTTGCCCTACGCCGGAATCGCCGATTATTACAATTTTCTCGGCGTTTACGCCGTCAAGCCTTTCGCCGAAACGACCGTCGCGACGAAAGAGGCGGCGCAGCGAGCGATTGCGCTCGACCCGACGCTGGCAGAGGCTTACGCGGCGCTCGGATTCGCCTCGCATATGGGCGATTTCGATTGGGCGACCGCCGAGCGGCATCTGCGCAAATCCATCGAGCTGAACCCGAATTATTCGCTCGGGCGCGTCTGGTACAGCTATCATCTGGCGATGACCGGACGCTTCGACGAGGCTTTCGAGCAGATAAATAAGGCGCTCGAAATTGACCCGTTCACCCCCATTGTACCGCAGACGCTGAACTGGATTTTGTATCACGCCCGCCGCTACGACGAGGCGATCGCGGCGACTTACAAGCTGATTCAAAAAGAGCCGCAATACGGTTTGTCCTACGTTTTTCTGAGCGGTATGCTGTGGCACACCGGGAAATACGCCGAAGCCGTCAAAGCCGCGCACAAAATGGTCGAAGTGCTCGGCAGAAGCGGCTACACTTTGTGCTGGCTGGCGTCCGCCTATGCCGCGGCTGGACAAAACGAGCAGACGCAAGTCGTCATCCGGGAAATAGAAAACCTGTCGGCGACGCATTACATCTCGCCCTACCTGCTGGCGATGGTTTACGCCAATCTCGGCGACCGGGAAAAAACTTTTTCGCTGCTTTACAGGGCGCTGGAAATCGGCGACGGCAGGTTGAGCTATCTGCCCGTCGACCCGCAATTTGATTTGTTCAAGAACGACCCGCGTTATCTCGAGATACTGAAGGAGATAAATCACCCGATAGTCACGCGGCAGCAACAGCAGCAGCCGGAGAAATCGCCGGGCGGCGAAGCGGCGGCTGCCAGAGAAAAATCAATCGCCGTGCTACCGCTGAAAATGCTCGGCACGCAAAACGCGGACGACGAATATCTCGGCATCGGCTTGACGGACGCGCTGATTTCGCGGCTTTCCAATATCCGGCGCTTCATCGTGCGCCCGACCAGCTCGGTTCTGAATTTCAGGGAAAACACGGACCCGTTTGCGGCGGGCGGCGAGCTGAACGTTGATTACGTTCTGGACGGCAATATTCGCCGCGTCGGCGAGCGGATACGCGTCAGCGTCCAGCTTTTAAGCGTCGCCGGCAACTCGACGCAGTGGGCGCAGAGCTTTGACGAAAAAGCCTCGGACATTCTCGAATTCGAGGATTTGATTTCCGAGCAGGTCGTCAAATCGCTCGTCCCGCAATTGACGGGCGAGGAACAGCAGCAATTGCTCGCCAAGCGCGCCACCGATAAAGCCGAGGCTTACGAGGCTTACCTGCGC
>JALZHR010000318.1 GCA_030860665.1 Acidobacteriota bacterium | reverse complement strand
CCTTCGAGACGCTTTCCGGGTCGCGGCGCAAAATGTCGGCAAAGGAAAACAGGACGGCTTCGTTCGGCTCGGCGGGAAGCTGCGCCTGCCCGTCCGGGCTGAAAACGCCGGGTTTAAGGGCGGCGCGGCGCGACGTAAACTCGTTTAAATCTCCGCGCTCGGCGAAATCTTCCGTTTTCAGCACGACCAGTCCTTCGGGGCGCGCAATCCAGACTCGGCGCTGTTTGTCTTCCTCGAAAACGAAAACCGGGTCGCTGTCGTTTTGCGGATTAATCGCGTAGTGAATCGTTTTTCCATCCGGCTCTCGGCGCACCAGCCCCCAATGCGTTCCAATCCAGAAACCTTCGCTCTCCGCCTGCCCGTTATTGAAAGCCGCCCGCGTTAAGCCTTTGTCGGGATTTCCCGGCAGATTTAATTCGATTACCTCGCCCGAAAGACGGACGCCGCCGGTTTCGGTCTCGCGCAAAAGCAGAATTCCCTTGTCGTTAGCCGCCCAAAGATTGCCCGCGCGGTCCTCGAAAACCGGCAGAGGCGCGTCGGCTGGCAAAGGCTCGGCGAGCAGCGGAACGCGAGCGTCGTTTTTCGCCGGAGACTGTCGCATCCGTTCGAGCAGGCTGGAATCGCTGCCGCCGGGCACAAAGCGGTAATCCGTGCCGCGATTGAGATTTACCCAGTAAACGTCGCCGCGCGCGGGCAGCAGATTGAAAACCGCCGGGTCGGCTTCGTCATCGCCGATGCGATAAGTGATAAAGCGGTAGCCGTCGAAACGAACCAGCCCGTCGCGCGTGCAAATCCAGATAAATCCGCGCGAGTCGCGCACCAGATTAAACACCGCGCTGCTGCCGAGACCGTCGGCGCTGGTGTAAATCTTCAGCGGCAGACGTTCGGCATCGACGACCGCCGGGGCGGCGGTTAAAAGCAATAAAATCACCGCCCGGCGAAGGGCGAATGAGAAGCCGTTTTTTGTTTTTCCGAGTAAGCCGCGCATCTTTTAAAGGGGTTATGTCGTTTCGTCAATTATTTTTCCGCGGGCTGATAAAATGAGCCGCAAATCTGTCGTGCAGTTCCGCGTTTCCGAATAATCGAGACAATCGAATCTTAATGCAACTTTGCGCCGGAACAAAATCCCCTCTCCGTTGATTTATAATTTGCGGCAGCAGCGCCGCCGCTCGTTTTATAACGCCGTTTTATTTGCACTTGATTAAACAATCGGCAACAATAAATCATTCTCTGACAAACACAATATGATTTCAGCAAATTCCAGATTCATTCGCGACAGGTATTTATTGATTCTGATTTTCATCCTGCTCTGGATTCCGGCTTACGGGGCGGCGGGCGGCGACCGGGAAGAAGCGGCGCGATGGGAGCGGCAGGCGCGGAATGTTTCCATCGTCCGCGACGATTGGGGCATCGCCCACGTGACGGGAAAAACCGACGCCGACGCCGTCTTCGGGATGATTTACGCTCAAGCCGAAGACGATTTCAACCGCGTCGAGACTAATTATCTGAACGCGATGGGACGACTTGCCGAAGCGGAAGGAGAATCCGCCGTCTGGCGCGATTTGCGGATGAAAATCTTTATCCAGCCCGAGGAGTTAAAGAAGAATTTTCAGGAAAGCCCGCCGTGGCTGCAAAAGCTGATGATTGCCTGGGCGGACGGATTGAACTTTTACCTGGCGAAGCATCCGAACGTGAAGCCGCGCGTAATCACCAGATTCGAGCCGTGGATGGCGCTGTCGTTTACCGAAGGCAGTATCGGCGGCGACATCGAGACAATCAGTCTCGCGCGGCTCGAAGCCTTTTACGGGGCGCAGCCGGCGAGGGCGGCGAAAACGGAAGAACCCGACATTCTCGCCGAACCGAGCGGCTCGAACGGGATTGCCATCGCTCCGAAGAATACGACAAACGGGCGCGCGCTGCTGCTGATAAATCCGCACACCTCGTTTTATTTTCGCTCGGAATTACAGGTCACGAGCGGCGAGGGACTCAACGCCTACGGCGCGGCGACGTGGGGGCAATTTTTTATTTATCAGGGCTTTAACGAGCGTCTCGGCTGGATGCACACTTCGAGCGCCGTCGACGCGATAGACGAATGGCGCGAAACCGTTTTGAAAAAAGGCGATAAATACTTTTATAAGTTCGGCGGCGAAGAAAGACCGCTCGCGGCATCGGTCATCAGGGTGCCGTATAAAACCGCATCAGGCGGGACGGCGGAGCGGACGTTTACGGTTTACCGCACGCATCACGGTCCGGTCGTCCGCCGTGACGACGCGACCGGAGAATGGATTGCCGTCGGGCTGATGCACAATCCGGTCAAGGCGCTGACGCAGTCTTTCAGCCGTACGAAGGCGAGAAATTACAAGGAGTTCCGGCAGGTTATGCAGCTTCACGCCAACTCGTCGAACAACACGATTTATGCCGACGCCGACGGAAACATCGCTTATTTTCACGTTAATTTCATCCCGCGCCGGAATCCGAAATTCGACTGGACGAAACCCGTGGACGGAAGCGACCCGGAAAGCGACTGGAAAGGCTTGCTCACGTTTGAAGAAACGCCGAATCTGCTGAATCCGCCGAGCGGCTGGATTTATAACGCCAACGACTCGCCGTGGTCGGCGGGCGGTCGGGGCAGTTTGAAACAGTCGGATTTCCCGAAGTATGTCGATAACGGCATCGAGTCGGCGCGCGGGCTGCACGCGATTATGGTGCTCGAAAACCGGAAGGATTTCACGCTCGAAAAGCTGCGCGACGCCGCTTATGACAGCTATCTGCCGTGGTTTGAAAAAACCGTCCCGGCGCTCGTCGCGGCGTGGGATAAATTGCCCGAATCAGACCCGCGAAAGGCGAAATTGAGAGAGCAAATCGGCATTCTGCGCGAGTGGAACCGGCGCTGGTCTACCGAATCGGTCGCCACGTCGCTGGCGATATTCTGGGGCGTGGAGATTCTTCGCGCCGTCGGTCCGAGTCCGGGCATACCGTCGCAGGAAGCGGTCGCGGCGAGAGCGTCTTCGACTCAGATGATTGAAGCGCTGGCGCGCGCTTCGGACAGGCTCGCGGCGGATTTCGGGAACTGGAAAACGCCGTGGGGCGAGATTAATCGTTTCCAGCGCCTGACGGGCGACATCGTGCATCCTTTCAGCGATGCCGCGCCGAGTATTCCCGTCGGATTTACTTCGGGAAACTGGGGTTCTCTGGCGTCGTTCGGCGCAGCGCCGACCCGCAGCACCAAAAGATGGTACGGCACGAGCGGCAACAGCTTTGTCGCCGTCGTCGAGTTCGGCAGACAGGTTCGCGCGATGGCGGTCACCGCGGGCGGCGAAAGCGGCGACCCGAAGTCCCGGCACTTCAACGACCAGGCGCTGCGCTACAGCACGGGAGACCTGCGCGAAGTGTATTTTTACCCCGAGCAACTGAAGGGGCACACCGAAAGAAAGTACGCCCCCGGGGGAAACTAGGCGATTGTTTTTTTAAACCGCCATTAAAGGGCTAGAG
>JALZHR010000435.1 GCA_030860665.1 Acidobacteriota bacterium | reverse complement strand
GGGATAAAACCAGAGCGAATGCCAGCAGCACAAAGCGCATTTGCTTGAAATTATGTTTCATATTCTTTCTGTTCCTTCTTGCGCAAATTTGCTGATTTTTTATTAACATTTAATGACAAAATTCAATGACAAACGATAAGGTTTATTTAAATTTTTGGAAAAACCTTCAAATTTTCGTTATGGTTGGGCGCGAAAATTGGTCTGACCAAAAATGTTGTTTCCTGTGTTTTAAATGGATATTGCGAAAATGTTAAGACTCAAGAAATTTTATAAACCTAAATCCGTTAGTTGTAAAGCAAAAATGATGCCCGACGTTTTTTGAATTCGTCCAGCTGCGACTGCCAGGCTTTTTCGATTTCTTCGGGCGCGTCGCCGCGTTTGACGCGCTCCAGAATATCGGCGTTGACCAGCAGCCGCGCGTATCTGTCGACCTGCCATTCATTCGGGTAAAGACGCCGCAGGGCGATCGCGATTTCGATGCCCGTCCGCACCGATTCAAACGTCCTGCGGTCGGTGATAATGACGTTGATGCCGCCGAGATTTTCGTCCTTGAAAACCGAAGCGTTCGGCTTGAAGCGAACCGGCACGAACCGCACGCCGGGCAGATTTCGCCTGTTCAGATACAGAGCCAGCTTTTGCCCGTCGAGCCACGGCGCGCCGACGATTTCAAACGGCGTGTCCGTGCCGCGCCCGACCGAAACGTTCGTGACTTCCAAAAGCCCGACGCCCGGGTAAAGCGTCGCCTGCGTCAGGCTGCGCATATTCGGCGACGGGTTCGTCCAAATCTGGTTCGTTTCGTCAAACCACATCGCGCGCGACCAGTTTTCCATCTTCACGACGCGCACGTCCGCGCCGATTTTGTTTTCGGCGTTGAACATCTGCGCCAGCTCGCCGACCGTCATCCCGTGCCGGACGACAATCGGGTGCGGGGCGATAAAATTCAGCTTGTCGGGGTCGGCGGGCGCGCCTTCGACCGTCAAGCCGTTTATCGGGTTAACGCGGTCGAGCACGAAAACCGGCTTTTTCGCTTTCGCGGCTTCTTCCAGAACGTTTTTCAAAGTGGCGATATAAGTGTAGAACCGCACGCCGACGTCCTGAATATCGAAAACAATCGCGTCCAGATTGGCGAGATGCTCCTGTTTGGGCTTGCGCGTCTCGCCGTAAAGCGAATAAATCGGCAAGCCGGTTTTTTCGTCGGTCGAATCCGAGATTTTTTCCTGGTCGAGCAGCCCGCGAATGCCGTGTTCCGGCGCGAAAAGCGCGACCAGCCGGACGTTCGGAGCTTCTTTTAAAACATCAATCGTCGGTTTTCCCGAAAGATTTTTGCCCGTGTGATTCGTCACCAAACCGATGCGCAGATTTTCCAGCCGCTTAAACTTTTCTTTCTCCAGAACATCAATTCCGTTTAAAACCACAGTATTTTCGGCTGACCGCTGAACGCCGACCGCCGACCGCTGAACGAGTTCCTTAAATCTCGGAATCTGCGCCGCGACCTGCGCCGAATAAACGTTTTCGGCTTCGCGAACGGCTTCGACCGGCACGTCTTCAATCGCCGAAGCGACGACCGTCGCAACGCGCGAGCGCAAAGGCGTCACGTCTCCTTTTCCGTCCGGGTGAACGCGGTTGGACAGAAACACGACGAAAGTCTGCGAAACGCGGTCAATCCAAACCGAAGTTCCCGTAAATCCGGTGTGACCGAAAGAGCCGAGCGGGAAAAGGTCGCCGCGATTCGACGAGAAAGAAGTGTTCATATCCCAGCCCAGCCCGCGCGTCGCGCCGTCTTCGGAAACGACATAAGGCGCGGTCATCCGCGCGACGGTCTGCGCCGACAAAATTCTTTTTCCGTCCAGCACGCCGCCGTTCAGAAGCATCTGGCAGTAACGCGCCAAATCGTCGGCGGTCGAAAAAAGTCCGGCGTGTCCGGCGACCCCGTTCATTCTGTAAGCGGTCGGGTCGTGAACTTCACCACGTAAAATTTGATTACCTGATTTTTCGTCGCCTTGAAATTTTGCGCCGAGATAATTTTGCTGTCCTTTAATGTTTTCTGTTGGAGCTAATCCGGATAGATTAGGAGCATCAACCTTAATGCAGGAATCGTTACTGTTCGGCTCTACGCCATCTATTTTGTAATCACCACTAAGTCTATAACACGGAATAAACCTAGTTTCTTTCATTTGTAAAAGCGGGTAAATATTATTTTTGGAGAATAAATGAATGTCGCTTCCTGTCACAATCCTGACAATCTCGCCGAGCACGATGAAACCGATGTCTGAATAAACGAAACGCGTTCCCGGCACGGCGCGCAGCTTCTCTTTGTAAAGCGCCGCGAGCATTCCCTCGCGTCCAGTCCATTTTTCGCCCAAATCGAAATCCGGTCGATAGCCGGATGTGTGCGTCAAAAGCTGCTGAATCGTCACGCGCTTTGCCGCTTCGTCCCGAATTTCGGGAATAAATCTGCCGACGGTGTCGTTTAATCTGAGCTTTCCCTGCTCGATTAAAATCATCACGGAAGTCGCCGTCGCAATCGGTTTGGTTAAGGAAGCGACGTCGAAAATCGTGTCCACAGTCATTTTCTCGACAGCCGGGACGAGCGAGCGATTGCCGTAAGCCTTGCGGAAAACGATTTTTCCCTTGCGCCCGACAAGGACGACCGCGCCCGGCAGTTTTTTATCGGCGATGTCTTTCGCCACTAAAGCGTCAATCTGGTTGAGCTTTGCCGCGTTCATCCCGACCGTCTGCGGCGGAGCGACCGGCAAGCCTTGCGCGGCAGTTCCGACGGCGGACGCGGACAGATAAACGCAGATACAAAACGAAACTGCGAAAATTATCCGAAAATATTTCCGCGAAAATTTAATTAACGCCCCTCGATTCGTGGTTTTCATATTTGGGTTATCTTTTTTATCCGGCGTTTGCGGAAAAATCGGAGAGAGGAAATTCCGCATTTTAAATTCTAAATTAATCGGCGGCGGTGTATATCCGTGAATAATTTAGAGTTTATAATTTAGAATTTAGAATTTGCCGGTCGATTTATCAACCCGCTTCCCCGGTTTTTCCGTAAAGTCGTTTATCTGTAGACAAATTTACTTTTTAGCCTTCAGTTCCTTTTCCTTTTCGTCAAAGCTCTCGCGGCAGAGACGGGCGAATTCGTGCGCAATCGGCGAGAAATAACCGCCGCGCAGCCGCGCCAAGCCGAGTTCCCAGTTCATCGTCGCGCCTTCAATCCACCAGGCGACGAATTTTCCGTCGGCGACCGCCTGTTTGACGGTTTTCGCGCTGGCGATGCCGACGCCCATATTATTTTCGACCATCCGGTTAATCGCCGACTGCCGCGACAGCTCCATCACGACGTTCGGTTTGACGCCGACCTGAAGGAAGAAATCGTCAATCTGACGGCGCGTGTTGCCGCCCTGCTCGCCGAGGATGAGCGGCTCGCCGGCGAGCGCCGCGGCGCTGATGACTTTCTGCCTGGCGAGCGGGTGTTTCGGGTTGGCGATGGCGACAATCTCGTCGCTGAATAAAAGCTCGGTCTGAATGTTCGAGGTTTCGACCGGCAGGGAAACGAACGCCACGTCCAGCTCGCCGTTGATGATTTTCTGCACCAGCGCCGCGCTCGTCCCCGACGAGACGCTGATTCCGGCTTTTGGAAACTTCTCTTTTAATTCCTGCAAAATTTTCGGAAGCTGGTTGGTCGTAAACATCGCCGAAGCCGAGCCGATGCGGAGCCTGCCGTATTCCGCGCCCGCGATTTCGGCGATTTCTTCGAGCGCGGCGTCGTGCTCGCGCAGGATTTTTCTCGCTCTTTCCAGCAGCAAATCGCCCGCCTCGGTCATCAGCACGCGGCGCGGCGTGCGCGTAAACAGCGGCAGCCCGACTTCTTCTTCGAGTTGTCGAATCTGCATCGAAATCGCCGCCTGCGTCACGTGAACGCGTTTTGCGCCCGCCGTAAAAGTCTTTGCTTCCGCGATTGCCACGAAAGCTCTCAATTGTCGGATTTCCATAAATGAATTGGTCAGTCGCCCGTTATCCGCCGCCGCAAGTTTTTGCGCGACTCGAAGGGTCGCAGCAATTATAACAACGGCGACCGGCAACAAACAACGGGAACGGGCTACCGGCTACGGACAAATATCAAAATGCCTTATTGATTAGATAAAATCTTTTAGTTTTTATTATATGTCAAGTCGGGTTTAGAATATAAGAGGAAATTTCTAAAAAATATCTTGCCATGACCGCGCAAACTTCAAAAAAGCGTGCCGCGAAACGAATTCGAGACTTCCATAATCTGTTTCTGGGCGTAGACGGCGGCGGAACGAAAACTCACATCGTTCTGCTGGACGCGAAAAAAAACATCGTCGGCGAGGCATTTTCGGGCGCGTCGAACCCTCTGCGCGTCGGCATCGAAAAAGCGGCGGCGAATATTTTCGCGGCTGTCGATAAAGCCTGCGACGACGGCGATTTGAATCAGGGCGACATTATCGCCATTGAATGCGGTTTGGCGGGCGTCCGCCGCGCTGATTTGCGGCAGATTCTGCATCGCCTGGTCGCCCAGCGGTTTCGCGTCAAAAGGGTCGAGGTGGTCACCGACGCCGAAATCGCGCTGTTCGCCGCGACCCAAGGGAAAGAAGGCTTGTGCGTGATTGCCGGAACCGGCTCGGTCTGCATCGGGCAGAACTCGGAAGGCAGAAAAGCGATCGCGGGCGGCTGGGGACCGCTGGCGGGCGACGAAGGCGGCGGCGCGGGAATTGCGCGCCGCGCGCTGCAAGCCGTCGCCAAAGCTTCGGACGGGCGCGGGCTGCCGACCAGTCTCAGCGATTTGGCGGTCGATTATTTTCGCGCCGGTCGGCTCGAAGATTTATCGGTTGCGATTTACGCGCCGCAGATTGATAATACACGCATCGCCGGATTTGCGCGCTTCGTCATCGAGACGGCTCAGTCGGGCGACCGCGTGGCGATTTCCGTGCTGGACGAAGCCGGGCGCGAGCTGGGGCTGGCGGCAACAGCCGTAATAAAGGAATTAAAGATGATGCGCCGAAAATTTCCCATCGGTTATGTCGGCGGGATTTTTAACGCGGACGAATTGATTTTCAAGCCGTTTCTGGAAACCGTTCACGAAATCGCCCCGAAGGCTTATATTTCCGCGCCGAAATTCCCGCCCGCCGTCGCCGCCGCGCAGATGGCTCTGGCGGCGTTCCGAAACGGAGGAGGAAGACGATGAAAAAATTTTTGTTTGCCGCTTTGACGCTCACGCTTTTTCTGACGGCGGCTTATTCGCAGGACGATATTCAAAAAAGCGACTGGCGACGATTTCAGCCGCCGCAAGAGGAATTTTCGGCTGAGTTTCCGCAAGCCGTTGCGGCGAGAACCGACCTGGACGACAAAGGTATTCTGAGAGAAGCCTTTTATTCGGTTAAATTCAATAAAACCTATTTTTTCGTTCATTCGAGCGGCGGGAAAACCATTTCGATTACCGGCAACTTAGAGAGATTTATCCGCGCGAACCAGCCGAAGAAAAGCGAGGGAAAAATCGGCAGATTTTCCGGCACGGCTTACGACTTTCGCGACGCCGAGAATTTTTACCACCGAATTCTCGAAATCCGGACGCAGCAGCGTTTCTACGTCTTTCACACCATCAGCGAAATCGAGAACGATTTTGAAGTCGAGCGTTTCTTCGACTCAATCAGATTTGTCAGCCAGCCCGACGAGAAGCTCGAACCGCGGGCGGTCGAAAGACCCGACGCGCCTGAAAATACGAATCAAGCGGTCGTCACGCCCGCCGACAACAATAACAAAGGCGGCTCGGGCAGCGGAATCGGCAGCGGCAACGGCATAGGAATCGGCAGCGGCAGAGGCACGGGAATCGGCAGCGGCACAAGCGTTCAGAATCCCGCGCCGGTTCAGCCCGGTCAGACATTCGGCGTCAAAATTCTGTCGAAGCCGCGCGCCAATTATACCGATTTAGCCCGAACCTACGACATTATGGGCGTGGTGCGCGTTCGCCTTACTTTTCAGGCTGACGGTCAAATCGGAGCAGTTTCGCCGGTCACGAGGCTGCCGCTCGGCTTGACGACGAGCGCGATGGAAGCGGCGCGGAAAATTCGTTTCGAGCCAGCCGTCAAAAACGGCGTGCCTTACAGCGTCACCAAAATTGTCGAATACACTTTTACGCTTTATTAACTTTTACGCTTTATTAAATAGAAAATGCTGCCGGTTACCGAACGCGAAAATCCGAATACGGCGAATATCGACCGCGTTTCGACGCTCGAAGCGATTCGCTTAATCAACGAGGAAGACAAAAAAGTCGCCTTTGCCGTCGAGCAGGTGCTGCCGGAAATCGCCGCCGCGATTGATAAAATCGTCGAGCGAATGCAAAACGGCGGGCGGCTTTTTTATGTCGGAACGGGAACGAGCGGGCGACTCGGCGTGCTGGACGCGAGCGAGATTCCGCCGACCTACGGCGTTTCCTACGAACTGGTGCAGGGCGTCATCGCTGGCGGCTACGATGCGCTTTACAAAGCGACCGAGGCGAGCGAGGACAACCGCGAGGCGGGCGCGGAAGATTTGAAAAAACGCGGGCTGACGGCGAAAGATGCGCTGGTCGGCATCGCGGCTTCCGGTCGCACGCCTTACACAATCGGCGCGCTGGATTACGCGCGCGAGCTTGGCTGTTTCACGGCTTGCATCACCTGCGTTCCCGATTCGGCGATAACGAAAGCGTCGGAAATCGCGATTGTGGCGGAAGTCGGCGCGGAAGCTATTTCCGGCTCGACCCGTATGAAGGCGGGCACGGCGCAGAAATTGATTCTGAATATGATTTCGACGACGGCGATGATTCGCCTCGGCTACGTCAAAGGCAACCGGATGACGAACGTCAAATCATCGAACGTAAAGCTCAAAGAGCGTTCCGTCAGGATTTTAATGTCGGAAACCGGCTTGGACGAAGCGGCGGCGCAGAATTTATTAAACGAGGCTAACGGCGATTTGCGCGCGGCGATTGTGATGCGGAAAACGGGCGTTTTGCGCGAGGCGGCGGAAGAGGCTCTGGCGAAAAATAATTTTGTGATTGAAACGGCGATTCGGAAACTCAGGGCATCAAACAAATAAAATCGTTTTTGGGGAAAGCCTATGAAATTTTCATTTCATCTTCTGCTCGCGCCCGTTTTTGTTTTGCTGTTTTGTTTTCCAGCCGCCCGCGCCCAGACTAGCGAAATAAATATTCCCGCCGTGCTGGCTGAAGCCAAAGCGAAAAGCGCCGAAAACTGGCGCAGGATGTTTCTGAATTATCCGAACTACACTTTTAAATTTCGGAAAATCTGGCGCGAAGCCGATAAAAACAACCGGACACGCGAAAAATCCGAGCTTTATGAAATCTTTCCGCCGCCGAAGTGCTCGCATAAAAAATGCCGCAATGTGACGATTTTGCTGGCAAAAGACGGCGTGCCGAACGCGCCGGAAAAAATCGAGCGCGAGCGGCGCAAAGCCGGAGAAAAACTCGAACAATTGGAAAACGATAAAAAAGCCCGGGAATTTCAGTCGAAGCGGCAAAACGACTGGCTGCGCTTTATCTTCTGGCATCCCGACCCGATGAATCGGCTGAGAACTCTAACACTCAAAATCGACGGTCAGGAACTGCTGGAAAAATGCGAATTTTTCTCTGCCGAAACCGAGACAATAAACGGGCGCGAAGCGATTTCGCTCAGATTTCGGGCGCGCGCGGACGCAGTTTTCACGCCGGAAACGAGCTACGCGGCAAGCGTCGAGGGAAAAATCTGGATTGACGCCGCCGACAAAGTATTTATACGTTTGGCGATGTGGCAAAAAGACGGAGCAGGGGCGGCGGCGGCGAAATTTGAAAGTCAAAAAAGCGACGAACTGCTGGCAAATGCCGCCGCCGTTTTCGATTTGACGCGCACGAAAGAAGGCATCTGGTTTTTTCGCCTCGGACAATTCAGAGGCATAAAAAATCCGGCGCTTTTTACGAAAATGGCGTCGGATTTCAGCATCGAAAATTTTGAACATCGATTTTTTGCGACCGAAATAAAAACGGTCGAAATAAATGATTGAGCCTAAAAGGCGCTCTCGGTTTGACCCGAGACGCTTTTCAAGATAAAAAAATCTAATGGCTTTTGTAAATTGATTCTTTTTTTCTTATTAAGCAAAACGCGATGCAAACTTTGGATTTAGTCATTATTTTCGGCTATTTAATCGGCGTCACGCTGTTCGGCGTGTGGTTTTCGAGCCGGCAGGAGACGACGGAAGATTATTTCGTCGGCGACCGCAGCGTGCCGTGGTGGGCGATTGCGGCTTCGATTGTGGCGACGGAAACCTCGACGATTACTTTCATCTCCGTGCCCGGAATCGCGTTTGCGAAAAACGGAAATTTCCAGTTTTTGCAGCTCGTTTTCGGCTATATGCTCGGGCGCGTCGTGATTTCGCTGGTTTTCATCCCGCTTTATTTCAAGGGCGAATTGCAGACGGTTTACCAGCTTTTGGGCGAGCGTTTCGGGACGAAAGTCAAGATGCTGGCGTCGGCGCTGTTCGTCGTGATGCGCAATATCGCCGACGGCATCCGCCTGCTGCTGACGGCAATCGTTCTCGCCGCCGTCTACACGGCGTTTCAGCCGCAAGCCAACGCCGATTACGTCATCGTCGGCGCGGTCGTTCTGCTCGGAATCGTGATGATTATCTTCACTTTTTACGGCGGTATGGAAGCGGTAATTTGGGTCGAGGTGGTACAGCTTGCCATCTATATCGGCGGCGCGATTGCGGCGGCGGTCGTTCTGGCAAATCAGATAAACGGCGGATTTTCGGGCGCGGTCGCCGTCGGCGAGCAGTTTCAGAAATTCAGCCTGTTCGATTGGGGCTTTCGCCAAACCGGCTATAATCTCCCGATTCCGTTTTTGTCCGGCGGCTTGCAGTTTTCGCTTCCGTTCGATTTTACGAAAACCTTTACCTTCTGGGCGGGCTTGATTGGCGGCTGTTTCCTGACGATGTCCACGCACGGAACCGACCAATATCTCGTCCAGCGTTATCTCTGCACGGACAAACCGCAGCGCGCGGCGCTGGCTCTGCTCTCGTCGGGCGCGGTCGTTCTGGGACAATTTATCGGTTTTCTTTTCATAGGCGTTTTGCTTTTCGCGTTTTATCAGCCGTTTAGCTCGCCCGATTACGCCGCCGCGACCGGCGCGTTTCCGTTTTCGGGCGGCGACAAGGTTTTTCCCGATTTTATTACGAAATTTATGCCTTCGGGACTTTCGGGCTTGGTCGTCGCGGCGATTTTCGCGGCGGCTCTTTCGTCGTCTCTGAATTCGATTGCGGCGACCGCCGTCAACGATTTATATAAACCGTTTGCGAAAGACAAATCCGACAGGCACCTGCTGAAAGTCGCGGGCTGGCTGACGGTGATAATCGGCATCGTGCAAATCCTCGTGGCTTTGGTGGTGATGAAACAGGAACGCTCGGCGCTCGATTCGGCGCTCTCGATTGCGTCTTTGATAAACGGTCCGATTCTCGGCGTTTTTCTGGTCGGCACTTTCATTAAACGCGCCGGTCAAAAACACGCTTTAATCGGAATGCTGACGAGCATCGCGCTGATGAGCTATCTGCTTTATCTGGAATTCGTCAAAAGGTTTAACGTCGCGCCGGAAGCGACGCCGATTGCCTGGACCTGGTATGTGCTGATCGGCAGCCTGACGACGCTGCTGGTCGCGCTGGCGGCGAGCTTTATTTTTTCCGAAACAAAATCCGCTCCGGCAGCGAATTAGTCTTTATCATTCCGGATTAGTTTTTTTATCGTCCGGCGTTTTGATTTTGCGGCTTCAGATTTGAAGTTATCTGAAAAATACTTTTTCGCGTCGCCTGCGAAAAACACTGCGCGCCCCGCGTTTAAAATAGCAGATTAAACGTTGAGAGAACGCGCGCGAAAGTTTTTTCGCAAGGCTCGCGGGTTGATTTTTAAACGAGTTCCGGCTCATTCGGCTTTATATTTATGCTTTTTTCTTTTTTAAAATTTTCGGGCGCGCTTTTATTGATTTTGAGCTTTGTCTCGACTTCCCTTTCATTAACGCCTTTTTATTCGACCGGCGACGACAAAAAAATCGTTCGCCAGAACCGCTTTCAGCCCTCCGGGAAAGCGTGGAAATGGGCGGATAAACGGTTGAAAAAAATGAGTCTCGACGAACGGGTCGGGCAGCTCGTGCACATCGGCATCAACGCGCGTTTTTTAAGTCAGGACAGCAACGAGTTTCAGGAATTGAAGCGGCAGGTGACGGAAAACAAAGTCGGCGGAATCATCGTCTTCGTCGGCGGCGTTTACGAAACCGTGCATCTGGTCAACCGGATGCAGGAGCTTGCCGCGACGCCGCTGCTGATTTCCGCCGATTTCGAGACCGGCGTCGGGATGCGTTTCGAGGACACGGTGAATTTCCCGTGGAATATGGCGGTCGCGGCGACGGGAAATCCCGATTTTGCGCGCCGTCAGGGCGAGATTGTCGCGCAGGAAGCCGCCGCGCTCGGCGTCCGGCAGGTTTTCGCTCCCGTAGTCGATGTCAACAACAACGCCGACAACCCGGTCATCAACGTCCGCTCCTACGGCGAAAATCCGCACGACGTGGCGCGCTTTGCCATCGCTTTTACCGAGGGCTTGCAGAGCCGCGGCGTGCTGGCGACGGCGAAACATTTTCCCGGTCACGGCGACACGAACGTCGATTCGCATCGCGGCTTGCCGGTCATCAATTTCACGCGCGAAAGGCTGGAACAGACCGAGTTCGCGCCGTTTCGTGAATTAATCAGGGCGGGCGTCGGCTCGGTGATGATTTCGCACATCAGCCTGCCGCAGATTGACGCGACCGTCGTGCGCCCTCTGAAACAGTCGGTCAAAGCGACTTACACCGAATCGGAAGTCATCACCGAAGGCACGACGACGCCCGCGACGCTTTCGCCGAATCTCATCACCGACATCCTGCGCCGGGATATGAATTTCGACGGTCTGATTGTGACCGACGCGATGGATATGAGCGGCTTGACGCTGTATTTCAACCAGGAAGAAGCCGCCGTCCGCGCGATTCTCGCCGGAAACGACGTCGTGCTCAAACCCGCCAGCCCGGACGCCGCCGTTCGCGGTTTGAAAGAAGCCGTCCGCACCGGGCGCATTTCCGAAGACAGGCTCAATCAATCCGTCCGCAAGCAGCTGGCGTGGAAATATCATCTCGGTCTGGAAAAAAACAAAATCACGCCGATTGACGCGATTGACCGCATCGTTTCGAGCAACGAGACCAGAAAGCTGACCGCCGAGATTGCCGAAAGCGCGATTACGCTGGTCAGAAACGACGAAAATGCGCTTCCGCTCTCGCCCGCCAGCGATAAAAGAATTTTCGTTTTGATTGTCACCAACGGCGAGAATCCGAATATGGCGGGCACGAGCTTTCTCAGGCTGCTGCGCCAGAGCTTTCAGAAGCCGCAGAATATCGAGTTCGGAATCATCGGCGAGAACACGCCCGCCGCCGAAGTCAGCCGCGTCGTGGAGCGGATGAACCGGAGCGAGATGGTTATCGCGGGGCTTTACGGGCGCGTGCGCTCGGGCGCGAGAAACTCGGTCGGGCTGCCCGAAGCGGGCGCGCGCGTTTTGCGCGATTTGCTGCAAAGCGGCAAGCAGACAATCGGCGTCAGCTTCGGCAACCCGTATCTTTTAAAGAGCTTTCCCGAATTTAAAACCTACGTCGTTTCCTACGGCGATATGACGAGCCTGCAGCGCGCGTCCGTCCGCGCTATCCTGGGCGAGATTGATTTTAGAGGAAAGCTGCCGATTACGATTTCGCCCGAATTCCCGCGCGGAACGGGGATTCAACTGAAAAAATAAATGCTTAAAAGTGGGGGAGTCGGGGAGTAGAGGAGTAATGGAGAAAGATTGACTAAATTCAATTCACTCCCCGACTCCCAAACTCCCCGACTCCCCCACTTCTTCTGCGTTATAATGATCCAATGCGACAAGCCTGGGAAATCGACAATTTTTTATCGCTGCGGGACAACCGGCTTTTTATCGGCGACGTTTCCGCCGAGCGGCTCGCCCGTGAATACGGGACGCCGCTGTTCGTCTTTTCGGAATCGAGAATCAGGGAAAACATCGCCCGTCTGAAAAAAGCCGAAGCCGCGACCGATTGCCGTTTGAAAATTTGCTATGCGGCGAAAGCCAATTCAAATATGGCGATTCTGCGCGTCGTGCGGGAAGCGGGCTGCGATTTGGAGGTCAATTCCGGCGGCGAGCTTTTCAAAGCCTTAAAAGTCGGCTTCGAGCCAAAGCAGATTATCTTTAACGGCACGAGCAAAACCGTCAAAGAACTGGAAGAAGCGATAAACGCCGGAATCTACGCCATCCAGGTCGATTCGCTTTACGAATTGGATTTAATCGGGCAGACCGCCGCCCGTTTGAATAAGAAGGCGAGCGTCAGCCTGCGGCTCGTTCCCGAAATCGAAACCAAGACGCATTCGGGCTTGCAGACCGCTCTTCTGACTTCAAAGTTCGGGATGATGCCGGACGAGGCGTTGTCGGCGTTTCGACAATATCACGCTTCGGAATTTCTGGATTTATGCGGTATTCACCTGCATATCGGCTCGCAGAACCCGGAAGCCGAGCCTTACGCGCACGCTTTTCGCGCATTGTTTGAAAATCTTTTGCAGATTTATCGCGAAACCGGGCATCGACTTTCGCACTTGAATCTCGGCGGCGGCTTTCCGGTCAATTATCTGCGCGATAATTCGCACGCCGTCGATTTCCCGCAGGAAAAACGCGAGATGTTCAGCGCCGCGCTCGAACCCGACGAAGTTTTAGCCGCCGCGTGGGGCGTGGTCAGGGAAACCGCCGAAGAAGCCGCAGCCGCGCATCTTTTGGAAGATGTGACGCTCCTGCTCGAACCCGGCAGAAGCGTCATCGCCGACGCGGGCGTCTGCCTGACGACGGTCAGAAATCAAAAGGAACGTCCCGTTCAGCCGTCAGCGGTCGGCGGTCGGCGGTCAGATGAAAACACCGAAAACCGACCGCCGATTACCGATCACTGGCTTTTGACAGACGCCGGTTTTAACATCCTGCTCTCGATGGAAACCTACAAATGGTATTATCACCTGATTTCCGCCGAAAGAGCGGGCGCGGCTCACAATCGTCCGTATAAATTAGCCGGACCTTTGTGCGACGGCGGCGACGTTTATTTCGACATCGAAGGCGAAGGGCGGCTGCCCGATTACCGGCTGCTGCCCGCCGGCGTTCAACC
>JALZHR010000277.1 GCA_030860665.1 Acidobacteriota bacterium | reverse complement strand
CCTCTCGCCTTTTCCAGTTTTCCAAACGAACGAATTAATCGAACATTCTGAGCGTCTGCGTTATTTCCATCAGTTCTCCCTGCGGTTTCTTCGGGCGGTCGTTCTCTCTGGGTTTCTTGTCATCCTTCGGAACGACGTAAACCACCGGCGGATTAGGCTTTGGCGGTTTGGGCTTTTTCTGCTGGTCATCATTCTTTTGCGCAAAAGCGGCAGCCGACGCCAGAATGATGAATGCGCTCGCTATTAATAATTGTCTTAAAGTCTTCATAACGGCTGTTTCATCCTTTTCCTTGAGTATTACACGCAAGGGAGATTGCGTCCATTCTTTATCACGCAAACAGGATGCCAAAAAAAAAACTTTCACGTCCTTTCGACATAAAATCAAGCTTTTTCTGCTACTTTTGCACTTTTTGATTCAATTTTAATACTCTACGTTTTCCGCAATTTTCATACGAAATCGTAGTTTTGTAAACGATAAAGGCAAAATCAGCCGGAGGGGTTAGAGAAAAAGAGAGAAAAAGAAAAAAGAAATAACGGATTTTTGCCCGTTAATGCGGATAAATTGTCAGGACAAGCAAGATAAATGAAACGCGCGATGCGGAACGATGAAATTAAAGACCACCTCATTGTTCCGCATCGCGCGTTTCGGATTCCGCGTTTTTCATTATCTGCGCACGACCGCGCGCGCATTTCCCGCGTTCCCGTTGGCGTCGAAAACGCGCAGGGTAACGGAAATTTCGCCCGCGCCGGTTCTGACCGGAATTTCGACCGTATAGCGTTCTCTCGCCGCGTCCGAGATGCCGTCTTCGGCGTAAATCGTCCGCCAGTCGCCGCCATCGATGCTGTATTCGGCGCGATTGATAAAGCTCGCCGCGTCCGCAGCTTCAAACGTAATCCGCGCCCTGTCGCCCGTAATCTGCGGCGCGCCGACCGCCGCGACCGCCGGGGCTGAATTGTCGATGTCGACCGCCTCGCTGGTGCGCTCGCCCGAAAGACTCTGTCCAGCCGGATTGGAAGGCGCGTCCGTCACCGTTATTCTGAAAATATAGCGCCCGTCGGCGAGCGACAAGCCGTCAATCGTATAAAAATTATCGCGCAAGCCGTCTTTCAGCAGTTTAAAATTCGACTCGCTCGCTTCCCTGTAATAAACCGCGTATTCGAGCCGGTCGCCGTTGCGGTCTTCCGCCGTCCACTGCAAGGCTCGCGCGCCGCGCTGGTAGATGCGCCGCGGCGGAACCTGCTGGACGGCGACGCCGAAAACGCTCGGGTTTAAGCCGGAGCTTTCGATGTTCGGGTCGATCGGAATCGCCGGGTTCGCCGCCAGCCCGACGTTTGTCGGCTGCACCTGAATCGAGAGAATTTCCGGCGCGATGTTGCGCGGCAGATACGAGACGCTGACTTCATCCAGCGTTCCCGAATTTCTCAAAACCGCGCGCCATTGCAGAAATCTCGCGCGCGGGCTGGCAATCGCCGAGCCTTTCGCGTCCGACAGAGCCGTGCTCCAATCGCTCCACGTCTCGTCCGGTTTCTCGGTGTTTCCCGTGCGCGTCTGCAACTGTACGTTGCCGCTTCCGCGCCACCAGATTCTGCCCCACAGCGCGACCGCCCTGGCATCGCGCACGACCGATTCGTAAGTTCCCTCGGTCAGAGTTTCGCCGCCGAAGCCGTAAAGCCTGCCCTGATTGCTCGAAGTGGCGAAAAGCCGCTCGCCGCTCGCTTTAATGGTCGAAATCTGACCTTCGCCCGATTGCAGAACCAGCGTTTCGCGCCCGTCGTTGGTGATGTTGTAAATTCTGCCCTTATCGGAAGTTCCGACAAGCACGCCGCTGCCGTTCTGATGCGCGTGAAGCGAAAAGCCCGTCACGCTTGCCGAGCTCCAGATAATATCGTTTCCGCCGTCGGGCAAAATGCGGTAAACGGCTGATTTCGCTCCGGTTAAATCATAACGACTTTTCGCCGCCGCCGGCTGCTCCGTCTGCACCGATTCGGTCGAAACGACGGTTGCCGTCACGGTCACGCCGTCCGAAGTCTGCCCGGTGACGGTCGTCGGCGTTTGTTTGGAAGCCGAAGCCGAATCGCTCAGAGCCAGCGCGTAAACCGAGCCGTCCGCGCCGACTGCGAGGCTGTGAATCTCGCGCAGAGGCGAATCGAGCAGGGCGAAAGGCTTGCCGTCCGGCGCAAAGCGAATGACCAAGCCGTTGGCGTCCGTTCCGGCGTAGAGATTTCCCTGCCGGTCGACCGCCAGCGAAATGATATGAGTCTCGCTCGTGTCGAACAGCAGCGAGCTTTCAGGCGCGGCGTTTGCCGCCCGAACGCGATAAATCTTGCCGGTTTCGCCCGTTCCGATTGCTAAACTTCCGTCATTTAAAACCGCCAGCGACCAGACGTATTTATCGTTCGAGTCGAAAAAGACTTCCGCTTTTCCGCTCGCGTCGATGCGATAAACCTTTCCGTCCGGCGAAGTTCCGGCGTAAAGCTCGCCGCCTCTGCCGATTGCCAGCGCCGAAACGTCCAGCTCGGCTAAATCGGTGAAAAGCGCGCCGCGCCCGCTCGCGTCGACCTTAAAAATTCTGCCGTCGTTGCCCGTTCCGAGATAAACATTGCCTGAAGCGTCGACGGCGCTCGACCAGACGTAAGACTGCGTCGTGTCGAAAAGGCGCGTCAGTTTCGGCGCGAGCGTCACCGCGCCCGTGTCCGTCACGGAAACGCCGCGCGCGTCGCCGCGCAGGACTTCAGCCCGCGTGTCGACCGTCCAGATTGCAGGCTCGCTTGCCTTTGAAAAGCTGACACTGACAAAGAACAGAAAAACTATATTCAATAGAGCGTAAAAAAATTTCAATTTCATTAAACTTCCCTTTACTTATATTCAATTCCGACAATTCCAAATTCCTGTTTAACAGTTAAGCATATAGAGAAAATTATTTTGCTCCTAGCCTTTCCCTATAAATAATGAAATCGCACTTCCGGCTAAAGGAGATAAAATGGCAATTCCTGTTTTGACGGTATCGAGCGTTCCTCCCTTAAGACCGAGAAAAGCTTCCAGTTCGGCGCGCTCCTCGTTCCAGGCGAGTAATTCTTTTATATTTCCTTTAGGCATCCGCAGCAATTCATCACACAGTTTTTTTCCCACGTCGAGCAGCGCCAGATGAGACGGGATAAATATCAACGCTATCACGCCTGAACCGAACGCCCCGTAGAGCAGGACGAGTGAAGGGCTATAAGGAAATTTTGCATCATTCAGAGCCACCAGAGCGCGCTGTAAAGCTCCGGTCGTCAGCGTCGCGCCGCCGACGATAAAGCCGGAGACCAGAAGAAACCACGACAAATCATCTCTGCATCTGATGAATTTCGAGATTGATTCGTATGCAGTTTGCTGGTTAAGCGGCACATCTCTGACCGCCATTCCGACAAGACGCATTCCATATAAAGCCAAAACTAAAACAAGCAGCCCGGCAAAAGTTAATATAAAAATTTTAATCTTTTGATAATGAACCGGTAAATCCAAATCGCCTTTGACCAGTTGATGGCTTAAAAGAAACAATGTCAACAAAAGAAGCAGGACGAGTCCGCTGGTCAGAAGCTCGCTTTTCCGCTTAAAAAAATACGCCCGGTATTCTTTTAATTTACGGAGCAGCGGCGGCGTAACCCCGGCAAAATAAGCGACTTGGGCGGCGACTAATGAACACCAAACCGCGACTTCCGGTTTACGAAAAATATATTCAAAACTTTCCGCAGGCGAGAACGGCAGCGGACTAATCAAAACCAAATAAGCAATTCCCAGCAGATAACCGATGCCGCTCGGGATTAATAAAGATAAATATCTTTCGTCTTTCTGATTGTGTTCGGCAGAATCCATAAATACTCAAAACTGTTGAGAAGTTAAATTAAGCTGCTGATTCTTTAAATTTTTGCCAGGTAGACTAAAGCATCTTCTCCGTCAATGTTCTCGACGCCTCTCTGAGTAAAACCGATTTTCTCCAGAACCTTTTGCGAGGCGATATTTTCCAAATCGGTAATAGCAATTATTTCACGAAATCCCAATTTCCCGAAACCGTAATCCAGGCAGGCGCGTGCCGCTTCCGTGGCGAAACCTTTTCCCCAGACGGCGCGGTCGAACAGATAGCCGAGTTCAATTTCCGGCATTCCGTGCGGGTAGGCGAAACCGCAGCTTCCGATGATTTTTCCGCTCGCTTTTTCAACCACCGCCCAGCGGCAAAAGCCGTTTTCCTTCTGATACGCGACCGCCCAATGCAGAAATTTCTCGGCTTCGGCGCGCGTTGCGTAAGGCTTGCGCGTGCCGATATAGCGCATCACCTCGGCGTCGCGGCAGATTTCAAACAACGCGTCGGCATCAGCGACCGACCAATGGCGCAGAATCAAACGTTCGGTTTCGAGAATTTTCGACATTTCGGCTTCTAACTGGACTTAGTTGATTTTTTCGACCCGAATGTTTTCCCGCAATTTCTTTTCGATTTGCTTTTTGAATTCATTAATAAGGCAGGAAAGTTTTTATTTTCATCGCTTTAATTAAACACCGACGAACCTTGCGTAAAGCGAGCGAGCCGTCGTCACATCGTCGGTTCCGCGAATGATGGCGCGCGCGTCTCGAAAAATTGTCAGCTCGAAATCGTCAATCGTTAGACGCAGCAAATATTCGTTTTGTTTCACCGCGCCGAGATTTTTAAGCCTCTCTTTCAGAGAATTTAAATCAAGCTCGACCGTCTTCGGCGGCTGAATCTGAACCGCGTCGCGCCCGCACAAAACGGCGGAAAATTCCGCGTTCTCGGCTTCGAGAAATTCAAAGTTCCTCTCCGCGCACGCTTTGCAGTCCGCGTGCGGCTTTCCGAGTTTGATTTTGCGCCAATCATTTTGCCAGACGTCGATTTGAATCAAAGATTTGTGCAGCAGTTCGGAATTTCCGGTTAAAATTTTCAGGGCTTCGGTCGTCTGAATCGCCGAAACGCTCGTGATAATCGGCTGAATCACGCCCGCCGTGTCGCAGGTCGGCGCGCTGCCCGCGCCCGGCATTTCTTCAAAAATACAGCGCAGGCACGGAGTTTCATTGGGAATTACGGTCATCGTCGCGCCGTAAGCGGAAACCGCCGCGCCGTAAATCCAGATTTTGTCTAATTTCACGCACGCGTCGTTTATCAGATAACGAATTTGAAAATTGTCCGTCCCGTCCAGCACCAAATCGCAGTCTTTTACAAAGCTCTCGATATTTGAATGATTTACGTCGGCGACAATCGCTTCGACTTCGATTTCCGAATTGATTTCCCCGATTCTTTTCCGCGCCGCGACCGCCTTCGGCAAACGCTCGCGCGCGTCCGCTTCGCTATACAAAGTCTGCCTTTGCAGATTCGTAAACTCGACGAAATCGCGGTCTACAATCCGCAAAAACCCGACTCCGGCGCGCGCCAGAATCTCCGCGTGCGACGCGCCCAAAGCGCCGCAACCGACCAGCAAAACGCGGGAATTTAAAAGCTTTTCCTGACCTTCACTGCCGATTCCGTTAAATAAAATCTGGCGGCTGTATCTTTCGTTCATCAAGTTATTTTTACCACAGAGCGGAAAACTCCGCGCTTTTTCCTGTTATTTCGCGGCTAATCTCCGCAGAACCGTCGCGCTCATTTCCTTTGCGGGCGCGTCCGTCGATGTCCAGATTTTCTGCTGCGCCGCCGCCTGCGCGACGAGCATCGACAAGCCGCCGAGCGTCGGCACTGAAGCTTTTTTCGCTTCTTTTATTAATTTCGTCTCTGACGGGTTGTAAATTAAATCGTAGACGAGCTTGACGTTCTCTATCTGCGATGCAGAAGCGGGCGTTTCGTTTTCCGTCTCGCCCTTTGTTCCGAGCGGCGTCGCGTTGACCAGGACGTCGAAATCGCGGTAGCTTTTCGCAGTTGAAAGCTCTTCGATTTGAACTCCGAAATCCGCTTTTAATTGCTCCGCTTTTGCCGGATTTCGCGCAAAGACCGTCACGTCCGCGCCCGCTTTTTTCAACGCGTAGCAAACCGCGCGGCTCGCGCCGCCCGCGCCGATGACGGCGATTTTCGCGTTTTGTAAATCTCCGAGCGAATTTTGCAGAGGCTCGAGAAAGCCGGGCGCGTCCGTGTTGTAGCCGGAGAATTTTCCGTCCGCATCTATTTTGACCGTGTTGACCGCGCCGATTTCCCGCGCCGTTTCGTCGATAAAATCCAAATGTTTGACAATGTTCTGCTTGTGCGGAATCGTGACGGCGAAGCCTCTGAAATTCAGCTCGATTTCGCGCGTCTCCGTTTTCACCATCCGGCGCATAAATCCGTCCAAATCCTTAACTTGCAGCGGAACGAAAACAGCGTTCAGGTTGTGAAATTTAAACGCCGCGTTGTGAATATAAGGCGACATCGAATAGCTCGTATTGCCGCCGACGATGCCGTAAATTTCCGTTTCTTCGTTTAATTCCTTAACGCGGTAAACTTCGATTAAATCTCGCGCCGAAATTTGTCCGGGCGCGGTTTCGCTGCCCGTTTCCAGCGCGGCGTAAGTCATAAAAGCGCCGTGCGCCAAGCCGAGAATTCGCGTCCATTTTCCGGCTTCGCCCATCGCAATCGGGATGATTTCCAGAAAGGGTTCCGGCGCGGGAAGCGGTGTTTTCAATTTTTTTTCGAACTCTTTATGCTGTTCCAGCTTTTTGATTTTAACGCTTTCCCTTTCCGCGTTCGCTCTCTCCAGCAGCTTCCAGACGGCGATTGTGTCGGTAATGTCTTCGGCGTGGGCGGCGATTTTTATCACATCGATATTGGCGGGTATGTTTTTTATTCTCTCGTAGATTTCCGGGAGATTTTCGGGAACGCCGTTAAAATCGTGATACGAACAAATTACCGGGTGATAGAGCCAGTAAAGATGATTTTCGACGACGTCTTCTTCAAAATCGCCGCCGCCGAAATCGTTTCCCGAATTCCAGAAATCTTCGCGCTCGGCGAGAGAAATTTCCCTGCGCCCGCCCTGTTCTTTCGGGCGAAACGTAGAAATATAATTCTCCCTAAAAGAAGGCGCTGCTTTTTCCATTTCGTCCGGTTTCAGACAATCGAAACGCAGCTCGATAAAATCCGCCAGCGGCTCGGCTCGTTCGATTTGTTTATTAAATTCGTCGGCTGTTTCCGCGCAGACCGAAACGCAGATTTTTCCGTTGTTCATCCTCTCGATTCTTCCAGATGCAGAAAAGGAGTAAAAAACGCAATCAATAAAGCAATCACGCCGAAGGCGCAGAAAGTCACGATTAAAGTTTTTCCGCTCTGTTTAACCGCAATCGCCGTCAAAGCATAAGCTATCGTCAAGGCGTAAACGCCGATTCCCAGTTTCCAGCGAATCAGAACGCCTAAAATCGCCGCGACCGCGATTAAAACGCAAGCCCAAACGGTCGCCGTCGTGTTTGAAGCCTCAACTCCGGCGAAAACCAAAGCGACCGCCGCATTGATGATTGAGGCGACCGTCACCCAGCCGAAATAGATGCCGAACGGGACGCGAGCGAGCCACGTTTCGGCGAATGAATTCGCGCCTTTTAAATTCAGATTTATAAAGGCGAGCGCGGCGAGCAGGATAAAAATCACCGCCGCCGCAATCAAAATCCGCTCGTTCAGCCAGAAATAAATCCAGGCGCAGTTTGCCGCGCAGCTCGCGATGTAAATCGTCCTGGTTCTGAGAAAATACGGTTTCGCCGCCTGCGAAGGCAGCGCCTGATAGACGCTGAATAAAATCATTCCGAAATAAATCAAGCCCCAGATGGAAAAAGCGTAGTCGGCGGGCGTTATCAAGGTCGGATATTTGCCGGAAATATCGCCGGGCGTCGTGTCGTTGATAGAACCCGTTCCCGCCAGATAATTGATGATAATCATCCCGGCGGTCGCCAGGATAACCAGAATCTGCCTGATTCTCTCGGTCTGATTTTGCTGCTTGCTGCCGTTCATAGTCTTGCAGATATTATAACAATCGCCGCTGAATTTATCCGCTCTAACCGCGCCGCTCGCCTGCGGTTTCGGTTTCTTTCCTTGCGTCTTTACGGCTTTGCGTTAAAATCTTTTCAGATTACGAAGGATTTTCCGGACAAAATTTTATGACTCTTTCAAAAAACAGCGTGGCGGTCATCACCGGCGCGGCATCGGGCATCGGGCGCGCGCTGGCAATTCGCCTGGCGCAGGAAAACATCTCGGGCGTCGCGATTTCCGACGTTAACGAGCAGGGCTTAAACGAGACTTTCGAGGCGATTGAAAAGCTCGGCGTCAGGGCTTCAAAACACGTCGTCAACGTGGCGGACAAAGCCGGGATGCAGAAATTCGCCGCAGACGTTACGGCGGCGCACGAGCGCGTCACGCATCTTGTCAATAACGCGGGCGTCGCGCTGATGGGGACTTTCGAGCAAATCTCGCTCGAAGATTTTGAATGGCTGATGGGCATCAATTTCTGGGGCGTGATTTACGGCACGAAATTTTTTCTGCCCGTTCTGAAAGAGCAGGAGAAAGCGCACATCGTCAATATTTCCAGCGTTTTCGGCTTGGTCGCGCCGCCCGAGCAGACGGCTTACGCCGCGTCGAAATTCGCCGTTCGCGGCTTTACCGAAGCCCTGCGCCACGAGCTTGAAGAGACAAACGTCCGCGTTTCTTCGGTTCATCCCGGCGGAATCAAGACGAACATCGCCCGCAATTCGCGGCTCGGCGCGACGACGCCCGAAGAATATAAACAGCAGGGCGTGAAATTTTTCGATAAAGTCGCGCTGACCTCGCCCGAACGCGCCGCCGAAACGATTGTCCGCGGCATCAAATCGGAAAACCCGCGCATTCTGATAGGCAAGGACGCGATGGCTATCAACTACGCCTCGCGCCTTTTCCCGAAAAAATATTTGAAGGTAATTGAGAAATTTGCCGGACACCGGCTCGATTTGCGGAAGAAGACTTAATAACGACTGTTCTCTCTACCAGTCATTCTACACTTGTCCCGACCCGTTGCAGCGATAGCACTTGTACCAGTTTCCCTCGGCGTCGTATTCTCCGCCGCGCCCGCCGCAGTCCGGACACGCAGCCATCCGGTATATTTTCTTATCTTCTGTCGGTTCGTCGCCGATGGATATAGTATTTTCTTTGTAGCTCATAATTTATTTCCTTGCTCCGGGCATTTTTTTAAAGATGTATATAAGTGCTTATAATTTCGCAAAATTTATTATTCGGAATTTTTAAACAACTTTACTTCTTCGGCAAAGTCATCGTTTCGCCTTCGTTGTTGATTTCCAGATGCCGCGTCGTGCTTTCGGTCACGCTCGGCGGTTTTTCGTAAAGCTCGCCCGTGTCGTAGATTGACGCTCGCGGCGGCTTGACGTAATCGGTCTGCGTCGGCGGCAGGGCGGCATTAGCCTGCGCGGCTGGAATTTCATTTTGCGAGGCGGCAGCGGCGGCGGCGGGCTGCGAGCCGGAAGAAAGAGCCGGGTTTTGTTCGCATTTTTTTAGCTGGATGCACTGTGCTATGCCGCTGCCGAGCATCGCAAAAGCCGGTATCAGCAGCCAGAACCACCAGCCCCTACCCATTCCCGAAACGCCGAGCACAACCGAAACGACCATAAAAGCGACGCCCATAAAAACTTTGGTCAGCGCGCTTTCCCAGTTCATTCGCCTGCCTCTGCGGTCGAGCATCAGCGGCGCTAGCGGCGCGGTCGGCGCGAGCGGCGGTTTAAAATTACCGCTCAAAGCCGCCGATACGTTGCCTAAATCCGTTCCGCAGCTGCGGCAGAATTTTCCGGTTTCCGGATTTTGGGTTCCACATTTCGGGCAAAACATAAACTTTTCGTCCTTCGTCTTTGTCCTTTGTAATATAAGCCGCGAGGCGAGCCGCCTACTCGTTCGCCGATATTGCTGCTGCTGCTGCTGCTGTTTCGTCTTCGCCGCGCCGCAGATTTCTCTGTCTGACCGCTTCGTAGAGAATTACGCCCGCGGCGACCGAAACGTTCAATGATTCTATTCGTCCGAGCAGCGGAATTTTCACCAGTGCGTCGCATTTTTCCGCCGTCAGCCGGTGCAAGCC
>JALZHR010000228.1 GCA_030860665.1 Acidobacteriota bacterium | reverse complement strand
CGACTGAACCGGTCCGGTCGTCTTGCCGTCAAGCAAAAGATCGTCGATCAATTTAATGTATTCGGCGTAAGTCATTGATTTTTCGATATAGTTTTTCATAATTGCAACCTGCTTAACTGAAGAAACTTGTGTTTCCTGATTTTTACTGCATCAGGCGCGACAGAAAAAGACTCAGCCTCAGAAACCACGGGTAAGCGGCGAGCAATCCTGACGATAAGCTCAGTAGAACCGCCGAAGGCTTCCGGCTGAAAATACACTCACTTTCATTTCTCGATGCAAAACACAAATTCATAAAAAAACCTGCCCAAGTTCGTAAAATTCCCCGGCTCGTAAAATTCCCCGGCTCGTAAAATTCCTATCAAATCTCCTTAGCGTCGCCTTTCGTTTCGCCCGCGCATCGCTCGCCGAGCGATTCGTCGTTTCCGCCGTCGCCGACCAGCTGCAAAACTTCCGCCAGCGTGATGCAGCGCAGCGTTTGCCAGACGGCTTTGTCAACGCGGTTTTGAACGTTGATTAAAACGCTCTCGATGTTGCGGCTGACCTTGCATTGACCTTCCGATAAAGGCTGGTGAACGGAAAACGCCGCACTCATCTCGACCGCCTGGTAGATTTCCCAGAGCGAAATCTCTTCCGGCTTGCGTTTCAAACGGCTGCCGCCGTGCGCGCCCGCCTGCGTTTCCACCAGACCGGCTTTCGCCAATTCGGGCAAAAGCCGCCGGATAACCACCGCGTTCGTCTTCACAAAACACGCGATAGTCTCCGATTTCAGCGGCGAATCCGCGTGGTTCGCCATCAGAGCCAAAGTGTGTACCGCAATTGCAAAACGACTGTTTTGTGCCATCTCTTTATTCGTAACAATTAATGTTACAGTAACAATCTTAGTTACAGATAAAAGTTTTGTCAAGCGGAAATTTTCAAAGCCGGAGAAAAATTTTTGCGCCTGTAAAATAAGTCGGCTTTGTTTGTTTTAAAATCAAACACTTTCGACGGGCGCTATACAGGAATTCTTCGATTTCACACAGTTGGCATAATGATTGCTTTTACTTCTGCGAAACAGCGGAATGTATCAAAATCATTCTGGAAAATTATTGAGGAAGGGAAGGATTTTATGAACGCGATTCAATTGTTGAAAGAAGACCACAGAAAAGTCGAGCGGCTTTTCCAGAAAGTAAAAGCAGATAAGGAAGGCAAGGAGCACCGCGAGCTGTTCGAGCAGATTCTGGCGGAGCTGGAAGTTCACACGCACGTCGAAGAAACGATTTTCTATCCGAAGCTGAAACAGGAAAAGGAATTGGAAGACATCGTTTTGGAAGGCATCGAGGAACATCACCAGGCGAAAATTTTCCTGCGCGAGCTTTCCAATCTCGTGGAGGACAGCGAAAAATTCGAGCCGAAATTGAAAGTCCTGATGGAAGGCGTCATCCATCACGTGCAGGAAGAAGAAGGCGAGATGTTTCCGAAAGTCGAGGAAATTTTCGACGAAACGACGCTCAGCGAACTCGGTATGCAGATGGACGCCGAAAAGAAAAATTTCAAGAAATCACAGATAGCGGGCGCGGGCAAAAAGTAAGTAAGAAGTTTTATCCGCGCGAGCCGGATTTTTGTTTTTGAGCTTTCAGATGAAGAAAAAGTGACGGTTTCTAAATAAACCGTCACTTTTTCCGTTACAGGCTGGATTTTCGCGTTCTGCCGCAGCCTTTGCGGAAGCGATAAAACTATTCAGATTCGTTTCGAGGGATTATTTTCTCTTCCAGCTTCCGCTGCCGCCGCCGCCGCCAGCCAGCCAGGAAATCGCGCCCGCCTGAAGATGACCGAGAAAATTGTGGTCTTTATCCCAGAAGTGGACGGTGATATAAAGTCTCGCGGCAAAATACGAGAAACTGGCTGTCTGGTCAATCAATCGCTGTACATCTTTGGTGAAAACGGTGCCGAAAAACACGCCCACGCCCATCTCCGTAAAGACGCCCGCGTCTCCCATAAATTCCGCTCCTTCGATATCAAGAGCGAGATTCGTATAAAAAACGAAACTCAAAAACCTGCCGTGCGCTTTATATTCGTCCGGAGCAGGAGCGTCGTCGGCGGCGGTCAGACTTGGCGCGGGCGCGCCGGTTATATTCGCTACGGCGGCTTCGAGTTTTTCCGGCTCGAGATATTTGGAAAAAAGCGTTCTTAAATCGTCCGCGACGGTTTGCGGGTCGATTCGAGGAAAATCTTCCTCGCTCGCGTTTTCCATTTGCCGCCGGGCTTCGTCCATCAATTCCCGTGACCGGGCGTTTTGCTCGTCAACATTGATTTCGTCGGATTCCTGTTCATTGACGGCGGCGGGCTGCTCGTCGGTCGTGGTTTTCGTGTCTTGTTCCATATTTTATTCCTGATTATTCAAGATGCCGGATAAATTCCGCTCCGCCGAACCCGGAAAAACGGTTAAGCCGAGCTTATAAAAATGAATGACCATTTTTGTGCAAACTCAAGTTAAAAGATTGGAACAGCAGGGCATAAAGATATTACGACTGCCAATAATAGCGCAGCCTGACTTTTTTGTGCAATATTTTTCGCCGCCCGACCAAAAAAAATAAACGGTTCTGCGGAATCGATTCTTTTCGCCCGATTTGAAACCTGATTTTTTACCGCTCAAGCCAGCCTTTATTTATTGCTTTAAACAAAACCGGCAATCGAATGATTTACCGGCGAATGTCCGCGTCCTAAATTCGGAGCGGTGCGAATCGCCTCGGTGACGAATCTTTTAGCCGATTCGACCGCTTCGGTCAGGGGTTTTCCGTTTGCCAGATTTGCCGTAATCGCCGCCGCAAACGTGCAGCCCGTGCCGTGCGTCGCCGTCGTGTCGATAAAATCCGCTGAAAACGTAAATTCCTGCCCGCCGACGAACAGGAAATCTATCGCCTTTCGACCTTCAGCTTCTGATTTTCGATTCCTGATTTCCCGGTCTTCGCCGGTCAATTCCGCATTCCGCGTTCCGAAATCCGCAATCGGCAGATGTCCGCCTTTTATCAAAACCGCTTTCGCGCCGAGATTACGCATTATCTGCGCGGCGCGTCGAATGTCTTCGACGCTCTCGATTTTCATTCGCGCGATTCGCTCGGCTTCGGGAATATTCGGCGTGATGACGGCGGAAAGCGGAAAAAGCTTTTCGATTAAGGCTTGCAGGGCTTCGTCGTTAATCAAATCGAAACCGGAAGTCGAGCGGACGACCGGGTCGACGACAAAATTTTCCAGATTATTTTCCCCGACGAGACGCGCGACTTCCTCGATGACCTCGCGCGTCGGCAGCATCCCGGTTTTCAAAGCCGAAACCGTAAAATCCTGCAAAACCGGCTCGACCTGTCCGCGCACGCTTTCCGCCGTCTGATTGACCGCGCCGAAAACCCCGACCGTGTTCTGAAAAGTCAGCGAAGTGACCGCGGCGGCGGCAAAACAGCCGAAAGCCGTGAAAGTTTTAATGTCTGCGATAATGCCCGCGCCGCCCGACGGGTCAAGCCCGGCAATCGTTAAAGTAACTTTGGTCATAAAGATATTTTAACGCAAACAAGCCGCAGGAAGTAAAAAGTGATAGGTGATAGGGAAGAAGTGCTGAGTTCTGAGTTCTGAGTGCTGAGTGATAAATGATAAATGATAAATGATAAATGTTAAATGTTCCCTAAATTTTCCGGCTCGTTCAGAAAGCGAATTGCGGCGAAGCCGCTTGCGCCTGCCTCAAGAGTCGATTTGTAATTCGTTTCGTCAACGCCGCCGAGCGCAAGGACGGGAAAAGGCTTGAGGGCGGCGCAGATTTTTTTTAATTCGCTTAAGCCTTTCGGCTCGCCTTTATCCGGGCTGTGAAAAATCGGGCTGAACGTCACGAAATCTGCGCCTTGTCGGCTGGCTGTTTCGGCTTCGGCGAGCGTGTGCGCGGAAACGCCGACGATAAAATCTTTCGGGAAATTTTGCCGAATCGTTTCGGCGGAAAGCGAAAGGGAAGTCAGATGAACTCCGTCCGCTCCCGCGCTCAGGGCAATGTCGGCGCGGTCGTTAACTAAAATCTTCGTTTGCGAATTGCGCGCGAGCTTTGCGGCTTTTTCGGTCAGCTCGAAAACGAATCGCGCCGGAAGCCGCTTTTCGCGAATCTGGATGAAGGATATTCGGGCGCTGACGGCAGCTTCGACAATCCGCAAAATTTCGGCTGATTTTTCGGCAAAGTTTTCGGCGGTCGCGTCGCCTTTGGTGATGAGATAGATGAATGGGGAAGTCAGGGATTCGGGATGTCGGGGAGAAGGAAAAATATCGCGTAAATCGTTTTCTTTTCCCCGACTCCCCAACTC
>JALZHR010000227.1 GCA_030860665.1 Acidobacteriota bacterium | reverse complement strand
TTTGCGGGCGTGTTTCCAGCCGCGGAAAACAAGGAATCCGATGCTTGATTTTTCTGCGCTGCGGCGGCGCAGCAGATAGATGAGCGACGATTCAATCCCGAAGAAGTCTTCGACGAGCCGATTTTTAATTATTCTTACAAAGTCTTAATCATCTCGAACTGGCTGAGAGTTTCGCCGAAGTTTCTGCTTTTTAAAAAACCGATTGTGCTTTTCAGATTGTCGTCAATGTTAGCGGCGCGAAGCGGTTTGTCTGCACCACCGGCGGCTGTCTGCATTTCAGTTAAAATCAGCGAAGCGACGCCGCGGCGTCGATAATTTTTATCGACGGCAATCTGCGCGATGCTGCCGGATTTTGGAAAAACGATGCCGTAACCGACGCATTTTTCTTTATCGGCGAACGCGACGGCGACGATTTTTCCGGACAGACTTCTTTTCGTCGCTTCGATTGAATTTTGCCAGCAGGTGTTTCCGTCCCAGAAGGATTGCAATAATTGCCAGTCCGGCTCTTCGCTGATTTCGCGTACCAGGAAATCGCATTTTGAGCGATAGCAGAAGCGTTTTTGCCGTTCAAAAAGCAAAAGCCGCCGCGTTTTTTCAAAGCCGAGGCGGCGGTAGAGACGAACGGCGCTTTCGTTTTTCGTAATCACTTCCAGCAGAATCTGCTCGACGCCGTTTTGTTTTAAGGCGGGCGTCATAAACTCGAAAATCCGCTCGGCGATGCGTTTGCCTCTGAAGTCGGGAAGGACGCCCGTTCCGGCATCGTAAACGGTCGATTTGCCGTTCCAGCAGCCGAAGCCGTTAAGCGTAAAACCGACCATCTTCTCGCCGGCAAACGCGCCGACCGATTGATTTATATCGACGGCGTTAACGGCGATGTGATTTCTGAGCTGAGCCTCGGTCAACTGGAACGGAATGATGTAATCAGAAAAAGCTTCCAGCAGCGCGACGTGAAGCGCGGCGAAATCTTCCGACGATAGAAAACGATAATTTACCTGCAAAGTTTTGTTTCCCTCGTGCTTTTGTTAAGATACAACTAGCTTTACGAAAGTCAAGCGCGAAGGGTTTAGAAAAATGCAGATTTTACTGGCGGATGAATACGGTTTTTGCTTCGGCGTCGAGCGCGCCGTCGAAATGGTCGAAGAAGCACTGGCGGAAGGCGATACGGTTCGCACTCTTGGTCCGTTGATTCACAACGACCAGGAAATGGAACGACTGGCGAAACACGGCGTCGCCACCATCGACGCGCCCGTCCAAATCAGGCGCGGCGAAACGGCGGTTATCCGCGCTCACGGCGTCACGCCGCAGGTCGAGCGGGAATTGCGCGAAAAGGCTTCAAAAGTCGTCGACGCGACCTGCCCGTTCGTGACGAAAGTACAAAAGCTGGCTTCGCGCGCGGCGGCGCAGGACCGCCACGTCGTCGTCGTCGGAAATCCCGACCATCCCGAAATGATAGGCGTCAAAGGCTACGCGCCCGAACACGCTTTCGTCGTCCGCGACGCTTCGGAAGTGGCGAGCCTGCCCGCGCTGAAAAGTCCTCTGGTCGTTTCGCAGACCACGATAAAACTGAAAAGCTTTCTCGAAGCGGCGGAAGCCGTCAAGGGCAAGGCGGAAGGCGAAACGCAGGTCGTCAACACGATTTGCTCGGCGACACGTGACCGTCAGGACGCAGCCCGCGCTCTGGCTGGCGAGGTCGACGCTTTCTACATCATCGGCGGTCGCCATTCGTCAAACAGCCGCAAGCTGCTCGCCGTCTGCCAGGAGCAGTGCCAGAAAAGCTTTCTGATAGAAACGCCCGACGAGATTAATCCCGAAGACCTGAAAGGCGTGGAAAAAGTCGGCTTGACGGCTGGCGCTTCGACGCCGAACTGGCTGATTCAAAAGGTTACGGCGCGGCTCGAAGAAATCGGGAAAGAAGTTTAAATAAGGCAAAAGGAAAAAGGTAAAAGGCAAAAGTAAGGAATTATTTTTCTTCACTTTTGCCTTTTACCTTTTTCCTTTTGCCTTTATTTCTTTTGCCTTTATTTTTTCACCACTTCAAACTCGAAATGCAGTTCCTTTCCGCGAAAGATATAGCTTAAGTAATGCTCCCAGAATTTTCGCGTGAAGCGAAAGCGCGGCGATTTCTGGTCGAGATTGACCAGAAACTCGATTCCCAGATTTCGCCACAGGTTCAAAAGCGAAACGTAAATCCTGACGGGCTTTAAAGTAACCTCGGTGTAGAAATCGAAAACCTGCCGGTCGGACATAAACGTGTTGAGCGTGTAGGAGTTAAAATGATTGCGATGCGTCGGGTCGGTCGCCCAGTCGGGATTTGTGTAATGCGGCGTGACGAGGCGAATCCGCCCGCCGGGTTTCGTGATGCGGTAAAGCTCCGTGACGAAAGCCATCACGTCCGGCACGTGCTCGATGACGTGGCGCGAGACGATTAAATCGAATTCATTGTCCGGGAAAGGATACGGAATCTCGCCGAGGTCGTGAATCACGTCAGCCGCCGTGCGCGGGTTGTTGTCCAAGCCAATCGCGCCCTCGTATTTATTGCTTCCGCATCCGACGTCGAGAATTTTTGTCATCGAAAAATAATTTACCACAGAAGAAAATGCGGAATGCGAAATGCGGAACGCGGAATTTCGGAT
>JALZHR010000178.1 GCA_030860665.1 Acidobacteriota bacterium | reverse complement strand
AGCTTGCCGTCCTTATCAAAAAATTCGTGCCGTCGGTCGAAATCGTCCGGATGGTCAATTCCGGCACGGAAGCGACGATGAGCGCGATGCGGCTGGCGCGCGGCTTTACCGGGCGCGAAAAAATCATCAAGTTTGAAGGTTGCTATCACGGTCACGGCGATTCTTTTCTAAGCAAAGCCGGCTCGGGCGTGGCGACGCTCGGCTTGCCTGACAGCCCCGGCGTCACGAAATCGACGGCGAAAGACACTCTGAACGCCATATACAACGACATCAAATCGGTCGAAGATTTAGTCGAGCAAAATAAAAACGAAATCGCCGCCGTTTTTATCGAGCCGGTCGCGGGAAATATGGGCTGCGTCGCGGCGGAAAAGGAATTTCTGAACGCCCTGCGCGCGCTCTGCACGGCGGAAAACATTCTGCTGATTTTCGACGAGGTGATGACCGGATTCCGTCTGGCGAAAGGCGGCGCGCAGGAAATTTACGGCATCGAGCCGGATTTGACGACCTTTGGAAAAATCATCGGCGGCGGTGTGCCGGTCGGCGCATACGGCGGCAGAAGCGAGATTATGCAGCTTATCGCGCCCGCCGGTCCGGTCTATCAAGCCGGAACTTTGTCGGGAAATCCGCTGGTGATGACCGCCGGGCTGGAAACTTTAAAGGCGATTGAAGCGGACGCGGATTTCTACCCGAATCTTGCCGCGTCGTGCGAGTATTTATACTCAGGAATCGAAAACAATTTGCGCGAGCTGAAGCTGAATTACGCGTTTAACCGCCTCGGCTCGATGTTTACTTTATTTTTCACGGGCGAAAAAGTCGTCGATTTCGCTTCGGCGAAAACATCCGACACGCAAAAGTTCAGCGCGTATTTCAACCGGATGCTCGAAAGCGGCGTTTATCTTCCGCCCTCGCAGTTCGAGGCGTGTTTCGTTTCCGCCGCGCACGATAAGGAAGACTTCGACGCGACAATCAAGGCAAGTTATATGGCTTTGAAAAATAGCTAAAGCCGCAGCAGATTTTCGTAATCTTCCTGCGTATCAACGTCGAGAGCCGCTTCGGGCACGGAAATTTTTTCGCCCGAAGCGGCGTATTTTTTGATTATCCGTTTCGCGCCGCCCGCATCCGGCGCGGGATTCGTCAATTCGTCGAACAGCGAACGCGCAAAAATCGCGGGAACGCCGACGGTTTCCGCATATTCGCAGGCGATAATCGGTTTTTGCGTTTTAAGAAAAACTTCAATTAAATTGTCGATAATTTCCGCACCGACTAAAGGCTGGTCGCCGAGCGTCACGACGACGGCTGAAAGATTCGGCGCGGTTTCGAGCAGTTTTTCAAGCCCGCATTTTAAAGACGCGCCCATTCCGCTCGCCCAGTCTTCGTTGACGACGATTTCAAGCGGCAAATCGCCGATTTCCCTTTCTATTTTTTCCGCGTTTGCGCCCAGAACCACGCAAATCTTGTCGCATTGAGAAGCCAGCGCGTTTTCCGCCGCGCGGCGAATCAAAGTTTTTCCGCAAAATTCGAGCAATTGTTTCGGAGAATTTCCCAGACGGCTCGACGCGCCCGCCGCCAGCAAAACAAGACCGAATTCTGAATTTCGAGTTTTGAGTTTCGAGTTATAAATTTTTAATGCTCCCGCTTCTTATTCATTCTTTAGCCTTTATCCTTCAGCCTTTACCCTTTAATGAATTCCGCCGCGGCGCGAGCGCAAAAAGCCGCCTTCGCGATTCGCGAGGACGCTGCGGATTTCGGCGATGATTGCCAGCGCGATTTCTTCGGGCGATTCCGCGCCGATGTCCAGCCCGACGGGCGCGTAAAGCCGGTTCAGCTTCGATTCGTCAAAAGTTTTTCCCGCGCCGCGCAATTCCGCGATTAAATTTTCCGCGCGCTTTTTCGGACCTAAAGCGCCGATGTAGCGGCACGACGAATTGAGCAGGCGATACAAAATCTCGCGGTCAGCTTCGTAATTGTGCGTCATCACGACGGCGGCGACGACGCCGGTTTCGTCCGCGAAAAGATTTTCGTCCAGGTTTTCGGCGCGCGCGACGATGATTTCGTCGGCGGACGGAAATCTTTCCGCGCTCGCCCACGCCGCGCGATGGTCAATCAGCGTCACGCGCCAGCCCAAATCTTTGGCAAAGCCCGCCAGCGGAATCGCGTCGTAGCCCGCGCCGAAAAGCAACAGATTCAGCGGCGGACTGACGTTCTCGAAAAACAATTCAAAATAATTCGCTCCGATTCGATACTCGCGCGCTTCGGCGGGCTTGCCTTGCGCGAAAAATTCCGGACAATCTTTTTTCAAAACATCGAAATTCCGTAAATCATCCGGCAGATTTTCAAAATCGAATTGTTCGACATCACCGTAAAAAATCCTTCCGCCGACGGCGGCACGGCTCGAAGAAATCACCGTGGCGATAAACTGCCGCCGCCTGTCTTCAAACGCGGAGCGCAGGGCGCGGGCGAGAATAGATTGATTTTCCAGCGGTTCGAGCAAAACGCGAATGACGCCGCGACAGCCCATATTCAGGCTGAAAACCGAATCTTCCGCCGCCGCGGTCGTGTCGTAAATAAAAACTTCCGGCTCGCCCGTCCGCAAAACTTTTTTCGCTCTTTCCAGAACGTCGGCTTCGAGACAGCCGCCGGAAACTGTCCCCGTTGTCTCGCCGTTTTCCGCAATCAGCATTCTCGCGCCGGCGCGCCGGTAGCTTGAGCCTTTGACGTCGACAACGGTAGCCAAAACGGCTTTTTCTGAGGGCTTAAAAGCGGAGATTTTTTTGAGAATTTCCTGAAGCTCTTTCATAGAATTAGCCGCAGAAATTTCTGAAAGAGAAATTAACAGGCATAACGAGACTTACAGGGATAGGAAATATTTTTTAGAATCCCTGTAAATCAAGGTGCGAAGCCTGCTTATCCCTGTTAATTTCTTTCCCGATGCTTCTACGGTGAAAAAATTCACAATAATTTATCCGGCTTAACCGGCGGATTTTCGATGCGCTTGCCGGTCGCGCGAGAAATCGCTCGAATAGGTTTTTCCGAAACCGTCATTTTGTCAAAGCTTTTTCTACTGTTTCTGAAATTCGCGCACGCGGTCGTCGCCGCGTTTGTGCGTGACTTTCAGCGTCATTCCGGAAACTTTCCAGCCGTTTTCCGCGCGCTCCAAAGCGTGAATGTATTCGCCCCAGACTTCCCAGAAACCGGCTGCTTCGCCGCTTTCGAGCAAGTTGAAAGCGTAGCCTTTAGAAAAAACTTCAGCTCGATTCCCGTCAATCTCGATGCGGTGATTCGAGCGCATATGAAAGCTTTTCTTTTCGGCGAAAAGATTTGCCGCCCACGCATTGATTAAATCGTCGGCTTTGATGCGCGCCGGTTCGCCGCCCGCCAGACTGGTGAAATCGACGTCGACTTCGTCGGCGAAAAACTCGCGGCACGTTGCCCAGTCTTTCGCGTCGCAGTAATTGTCGATTTCGTCGACGACGCGGCGAATCTCCATCTCGTCGGCGATTTTTTCCCGCGCCGCCTGCTCTTTTACTTCTTCGTCGTGCTCGACGACCGATAGCTGTGTTCGTCCAATCATAATTTTTTCCTGTCGTTTAAGAAGCGGCTCATTTCCTTTTTAATGCGGTTTGTCGTTTCCCTAATTCTTTTACTTCAGCCGCGCGTTTATAAAAACTTTAAAATACCTATTCGATTTCCCTTTTTTTACAACTCGGAAAGGGAAATTTCAGCACGATTCCGCTGAGGTCACTGACTGCGTCGATTTCGACAGCCTCAGTCGTGACATCTAAAATTTGTCTGCCCGAAGCGCGAACCAGCTTATCGAGTTTCGGACAATTTTCGTATTCGCCGACATAAGTCGACAATGTGCCGAAAAGTTTTCCTTTCTGTCCTTTTAGAATTCTAATGGTGAATCTGCCCTTTTCGTCAATCTGTGTCCGGGAAGCAACGTCACGATCATCTTTCGGTTTTTTCTCTTCACTTTCCTCGATAAATTCTATGGAAGCATATTCGGCATTTTCCTTGTTGGCGACTTTTCCGCCTTCAAACAATAAAACGCCGCTGATTGTAATGACTTCGGCGGTTTCCGGCGCGGTAATTATAAAATCATCGCGATACTCGCCCGCCCCGATGGTAATTTCGGCGGCGTCTTCGCGTTTCAACGCGCCGGGGTAATAAAATTTACGGAACGGCTCGTCTGCGGAAATTTCGTCGTCGTCATTGACGACTATGACGTAAGTTCCGGCGGGAATTTCCTCAATTTCGAATCTGCCGTTTTCATCCGTGCAGTCGGCTTCATAAAAACCGCGCCGCGGATTTCCGCGCGCAGGCAGCAGGCGCAGGCAAACATCTTCGAGCGGTTTTCCGTTGGCATCAAAAAACCTGCCGCTGATGCGATTGTCAATCGAAAAAGTAAAGTCGCGCTCGGTATGGCTTCCGGCTTTGATTTCAACCTGGACGCCGTCCGGACTTTCGCCCCAAAAAGATTTGTAACCCGAGATTTTCTCCGGCGTGATTTTATATTTTCCGGGCGGCAAATCGTAAATCTCGTAAAATCCGCCGCTGTCGGTTTTCAGCTCGATATTTTTGCCGTTTCCCTTAACGGTAATCTTGTAGCCGGAAAGTAAATTATTTTTTGCTTCTTCATCATCGGTAATCGCCGGGATATATTGCAGCAACGTTCCCGAAAGCCGCGTTTTGCCGCGCACTTTTGCGATGTTTTCGAAATATTTTATGTCTCCGGTGCGGTATTTGACCGGACCTGAACGCGAGCAGATGGAAGCCGCCCAGACGTTTTGCGCGGGAGAAAGATTCCCGAAGGTAGTGGATGAAATCACTCGCCCGGACGATTTCGCGTCGAGCGGTTTATTGCCGAGATAAAAAAGATATTCCTGACCGACGCTTTCCTCGTCAAAAGTCCAGATGCAGTCGCCGCCGCCGCCCTGCGCGAAAGTCAAAACCTGCCCGACTTTCAGATTTCCTTTGTAAACCTTTTCGACCGTCAGCTTCGATTGCTTGATTGCGCCGTAGCCATAACCTTTTTCGCCTTCGGCATACTTTTCGACCGATTGAACTTTGAAAACGGCAATGTTCGGCTCCTGGACGAAATCTTTGTCGACCGTGTCGGACACCATACACGAGCAAGCCAGCGCCGTTTGCGCCGCCAGAAAGGCGATAACCGCCGCGAAAATTGTCAGCAGAATAAAGTTTGCAATCTTTTTCATATCGTTAAAGTAGTTTGTCGGGCGTAACCGGCAATTCGCGGATGCGCTTGCCGGTGGCGTTGAAAATCGCGTTGGCGACCGCCGCCGCGACGCCGACGATGCCGACCTCGCCGATGCCTTTGACGCCCATTTTATTCACGATTTTATCTTCTTCCTCGACGAAAACGGTCTCGATTTCGCCGATGTCCAGATTTGCCGGAACATGATAATCAGCAAACGTGCGCGTGACGAAATTTCCCCAACGCGGGTCGAGTATGGATTCCTCGTGCAGCGCCATTCCGATGCCCCAGATAACGCCGCCGACTATTTGCGAGCGCGACGTTTTTAAATTCAGAATCCGTCCCGCGCCCGTGACGGCGACAAAACGCGGAATTCTGACCATTCCGGTCGAATCATTGACCCAAACCTCGCAGAAGTTTGCGTTAAAGCTATGAACGGAATAGTCGTTCGCTTCCTGCGGCGGCTTGGCGTCGACTCTCGTCTGAAACTCGCTTAAATTCGCCGCTTCCATCAGTTGCGCGACCGTCGGCGCGGCAAACCATTGCCGGTTGGTTTTCGCCTGTAATTCCGTTACGGCTTTTACGCAGGCGTCGTTGACGGCGTTGGCGAAGCTCGCCGCGCCGACCGAGCCGACCGAACCGGCGGCGGGCGGCAACTGCGAATCGCCGATTTTGACGCCGATTTTTTCGAGCGGCAGACCGAGCGCGTCGGCGGCGGTCTGCGCGACAATCGTATGCGTTCCCGTTCCCAAATCGCTGGCGGCGAGTTCGAGGCTGGCGCTGACGTTGCTGCCGCTGCGCATCAATTTTACAATCGCCGAAGTATCGCGCTGGCGCGCCGGGTAAGTTCCGCAGGCGACGCCGTAGCCGATTAGATATTCGCCCTCGCGCGCCGAGCGCGGCTCTTGTTTACGCCGCGACCAGCCGAAGATTTCCGCGCCTTTTTTCAGACATTCGACCACTTTGCGCGACGACCACGGCTTGCCGTTGGAAGGGTCTTTCGCCGGTTCGTTTTTGAGACGAAATTCTACGGGGTCGATTTTCAATTCGTGCGCAAGCTCGTCAATCGCCGATTCGAGCGCAAAGCTGCCGGGAGCTTTTCCCGGTCCGCGCGTGAAGGTCGGCAAAATCACGTTCATCGGCACGGTGCGATAGGAAATCAGCGAATTCGGCGCGTCGTACATAATTTTCGAGCAGTCGCCGCACGGTTCGATGAACTCGTTGTTTATCGCGCCGTGTGTCGTCGTTTGGTGCGCGAGCGCGGTCAGCTTCCCGTCTTTCGTCGCGGCAAGGCGCATTCGCTGGCGATTTCTCTGCCGCAAGCCGACGGAATTGAACATCTGCTGGCGCGTCAGGGCGAGCTTGACCGGACGATTGACGGCTTTCGCGGCGACGGCGGCGAGAATCAGGTTGCCCCACATTCCGCCTTTCGAGCCGAAGCCGCCGCCGATGTGCGGCGTGATGACGCGAACGTTTTCCGGTTTCAGATTCAGCGTCGCGGCAGCGGCGTTCTGCGCGCCGTTGACGATTTGCGAAGCGTTATAAAGAGTCAATTTATCGGGCGCGTCCCAGACGGCAATCGTCGCGTGCGGCTCCATCGGCTGGTGATGCTCGATAGGCGTTTCGTAAACGGCGTCGATTTTATATTCGGCGCTCTGAAAAGCCTTCTCCACGTCGCCGCGCAAGACGTCGTCTCTTTCCTTATCTTTCGGCTTGACGGCTTCTTTTTCGAGCTTCGCGAAATCTACCTTCGCATCCGCTTTTTCGTAACGAACTTTGATTAAGCTCGCCGCAAAACGCGCCTGCTCGAAAGTTTCGGCGACCACGACGCCGATGTGCTGACCGTAAAATTCTATCCGGTCGCTTTGCAGCATCGCGCCGCCGCGAATCGGGCTTTGCGCGTTCAGCTTCGGCGCGTTTTTGTGCGTGATGACGGCGAGCACGCCTTTGGATTTTTCCGCCTCGCCGGTGTCGATTTCCGAGATTCGCCCGGCGGCAATCGTGCTTTTGAAGATAAAAGCGTGCGCCGGATTTTTTATCGCGTAATCGGTCGCGTATTTTGCCGCGCCGGTCACTTTTAAAATCCCGTCGATGCGGTTTACCGATTGCCCTATGTTTTTCCCTTTTTCTTTCATTTTATTTCTCAATCTTCTAAACCGAAAAACTAATTATCCAGCCGTAAAGCCCTGCTATCAAAAGACTGCAGAGAAGCCATTTCCACCACGCGCCGCGACCACCGGCGCGGCTTTCGTCGAGCGGCGGCACAAAATATATGGCGCCGAACAGCAAAAATGCGGGAAGCGAGTAAGCCCAGAATTCCGGCATAAATCCGGCGAGCAATCCCGGAACGAGCCGCAACGCCGCCAGCGCAACCGCCATCAACGCCTGCGCGTATAGAAAAAACCTGATAAAGCCGGGTCTCGGTTTCGGCAGCGTAAAGTAGCCGACGCACGCCGTCACGCCGGATGCTAAAAGCCATGCGGCGAAACTAGGAACAAACCGGCGGAAAATCGACGAGCTGAGTATAAACAGTAAAGGAAACCAGAAACTGCTTCCCCAAAACGGTTCTCGTGATTGTTCTTCGGTCGCTCCTGTTTTTACTTCTTCGGTCATACGCTTTCTGCATATTGCGCCGGTGCGTGCGCGATGTCTGATTTAAGCCTTGTCGCCGTTCATCGCGCGTTTCAGAGCGCGGACAATCGCGCGCCTGCCGAGCTCGATTTTAAATTTGTTGTGTTCGAGCGGTTTGGCGTGACGCATCTCGGCTTCGGCGGCGAGCCGGAAATTTTCTTCATTTGCAGTTTTGCCCGCCAGGAATTTTTCCGCTTCCGTCGCGCGCCACGGCTTATGCGCGACGCCGCCCAAAGCGACGCGCGCCTCTTTGATTTTATTTCCCGCCGCAACTTCGAGCGCGGCGGCGACCGAGACGAGCGCGAAGGCGTAGCTGGCGCGGTCGCGGACTTTCAGATAATGGGATTTGGCGGCGAAATTCGATTTCGGCAATTCGATTGACGTAATCAATTCGCCGTGCTGCAAATTGTTGTCCTTTTCCGGATTTTCGCCGGGCAGGCGATGAAAATCATTGAACGGAATCGAGCGTTCCGCGCCGTCCGCGCCGCGCACTTTGACGACGGCGTCGAGCGCGGCGAGCGCGATTGACATATCGGACGGGTGGACGGCGACACATTTGTCCGACCAGCCGAAAATCGCGTGCATCCGGTTGACGCCTTCGAGCGCGCCGCAGCCTGTTCCCGGCTCGCGCTTGTTGCACGGCATCGAAACGTCGTAAAAATATGCGCAGCGAGTGCGCTGCATCAAGTTTCCGCCGTTGGTCGCCATATTGCGAATCTGCGCCGACGCGCCCGCCAGAATCGCCTGCACCAGCAGCGGAAACTGCTGCCGGATGAGCGGGTGATTCGCCGTGTCGGTATTTTTCGCCAGCGCGCCGATGGAGACGCCGCCCGCCGAGGCTTTGATTTGCGCCAGCACGAGGCGCGAAACGTCGACCAGTTCCGCAGGATTTTCGACGCCTTCCTTCATCAAATCGAGGATGTTCGTGCCGCCCGCGATAAATTTCGCCTCGCGGTTCGCGGAAACCGTGCGGACTGCTGCGGCGATGTCGGCGGCGCGTGAAAACTTAAACGGTTTCATCTTCCTTCTCCTTTCCGGCGCTGAAAATCCAAGCCTCGGCGCTAACCGGCTTTCCGCCGTGAACTTCCCTAATCGCCGTGACGATTCCCGGATACGCGCCGCAGCGACAGATGTTTCCGCTCATTCGTTCGCGGATTTCCTCGTCGGAGAGCTTCAGATTTTTCGCGTTCGTCCGCAAATTTGCCGTCACGTAGCTGGCTTCGCCGTTTTTCGCTTCCTGCATGAGGGCGATTGCCGAGCAGATTTGACCGGGCGTGCAGTAGCCGCACTGGAAACCGTCGTGCTTGATAAAAGCCGCCTGCATCGGGTGCAGCTGGTCGCCCTGCGCCAAGCCTTCAATCGTCGTCACCTCTTTTCCCTCGCACATCGCCGCCAGCGTCAGGCACGACAAAACGCGCCGACCGTCGACGATAACCGTGCACGCGCCGCACTGCCCGTGGTCGCAGCCTTTTTTCGAGCCGGTCAAGCCGAGCCGCTCGCGCAGAGCGTCGAGCAGGGTCACGCGCGAATCGAGCGTTAAAGTCTGCGCCGCGCCGTTGATATTCAATTTCACGGTCACGGCGTTTTCGTCCGGGACGACGGCTTCGACGACTGAACCGGCGAAAGTTTCGTCAAAGGCGAGCGCCTGCTGCTCGGTGATTAAATTGGCGGCGAGCAGCGCGGCGGTCGTCGTCGAAACCTGTCCCAGAAATCTGCGCCGCGCCGCGCCGAGTTCCGATAAATCCGCTGCCTGCGGCTGCGACGGCTCGCCGCTGCCGTTTTCTAAATCTTTTTCCTGTTTTTTCATAGAATCGTCTCGCGCCGGAATAATACTCCGATAGGAAAAATCGATGTTTTTCTAAAAATTTCCCGTCTGAACTTTCAGACGGAAAGCGCCGGGTCACTTTTGAGAACTGCCGGTATTTTAGCACGCGTAAAATTTTCCTGTCATTTGAATTCTCGTTTTTCGGGCGCGGGCGCGGATAAGCGGTAAATGGAAACGATAAACGGCGAGCGATGGGCGATAAGTCCGGTTTTTCCGATTATCATCTGTCATTGCGAAAGCGTCTTTTACGATTAACGCATTTCTGCCCGCGATTAATTACGCATTAAATGCAGCCGCTTTTTCTATCGTCGGCGGCGATAACCTGTAACCTTTATCGCCGAAACCGCGTCTGACAGGTTATAATTTTTCCGAAACTTACAAACTATTTCCCGAAATACGCGTAACAATCCGGAAAGTCTTAGTAAAGTTTTGAATTGCGGGCTTTGAATTTTTAATGAAAGTTATCAAACTCGAAATTCAAAACTCATAACTTAAATAAAATTCTGCCGACAGAGGAAAAATGAAAAAATTAAGGAAACTAAAAGCGACGACGCTTCTCTTGCTGTTCTGTATTCTGCTGCAAGCGCCGGTTTTCGTTTTCGCGCAGACGACGCAGACCGCGCCGGTGCCAGCGACGACGACAACGGCGGCAAACGACATCAACGCGAGAATCCGCAAGGAAGGAATGGACAATTCGCAGGCAATGCGGACGGTGCACTTTTTTACGGACGTTTACGGACCGCGCCTGACCGGCTCGCCGAATCTGAAAGCCGCGGGCGAATGGGCGGTCAGACAGATGAGGGAATGGGGATTCGACAACGCCCAGATGGTGCCGTGGAATTTCGGCAGCCCGGGCTGGGTCAACGAGCGCGCTTCCGGGTTTATCACCGCTCCGGTGCAGGATTCGCTCGTTTTTGAAGTGCTGGCGTGGACGCCCGGCACGAACGGCACGGTTCGCGGCGACGCCTTTCTGCTGACGCTGCCCGAGCGCCCGACGCAGGAAGAACTGACCAATTATTTCAACAGCATCAGGGACAGCGTCAAAGGGAAAATGGTTCTAATCGGCGCGCCCGGTCGGATTCCGGTCAGCTTCACGCCCACGCCGAAGCGGTTCGAGGACGCCGCGATAAAAAATCGCTTCGACCCGAATGCGTCGCCGACACCGTCGCCTTCGCCGACGCCTGCGCCGTCGCCGACACCGTCGCCCAGACCCGGACAGCTCAGGTTCGGGCAGATTATCGAACAGCTCGACCGCTTCCTGATTGAAAGCGGCGTCGCCGTCAGGATTAACGACGCGCGGCGCGAGCACGGGCAGATTCGCGCTTTCGACAACGACACTTACGACGTGACGAAAGCCGTCCCGACGGTCGTGATGCGCAACGAGGATTACGGTCGCATCTATCGCCTGATGCAGGGCGGCAGCACGGTTTCGCTCGAATTCGACATTCGCAACCGCACGATTCCCGAAGGCGCGACTTCCTACAACGTCATCGGCGAGATTGCGGGAACGGACAAAAAAGACGAGGTGATTATGCTCGGCGGGCATCTCGATTCGTGGCACGCCGCGACGGGAGCGACCGACAACGCCGCCGGATGCGCGATTATGATGGAAGCCGCGCGAATTTTGAAAGCCATCGGCGTCAAGCCCCGCCGCACGATTCGCGTCGCGCTCTGGTCGGGCGAGGAACAGGGACTTTTAGGCTCGCAGGCTTACGTCAAGGAAACCTTCGGCTCGTTTGAAGCGCCGAAGCCCGGCTACGAGAAATTCGGCGGTTATTTCAACGTCGATACCGGCACGGGCAGGATTCGCGGGATGACGGTTTTCGGTCCGCCGGAAGGCGCGACGGTTCTGCGCGAGATTCTCGCCCCGTTCGCCGATTACGGCGTGGTCGGCGCGCTGAGCACGAAAAATCGCGGGCTTGGCGGCTCAGACCACACCTCATTCAATCAGGCTGGACTGCCCGGCATCGGCGTCACGCAGGACCCGATTGAATATTTCACGCACACCTGGCACACGAATCTCGATACCTACGAGCGGATTATCGAGGACGACGTGAAAAAAGCCGCCATCGTCATCGCCGCTTCGGTTTACGCACTGGCGATGAGAGACGAGATGCTGCCGCGCTTCAAAGCCGCAGATATGCCGAAAGCGCCGACTCCGCTGCCGACTCCGACGCCCGCGCCCGTAACGTCGCCGACTCCGGCAGCGTCACCGCGCCCGTAACAATGAAACAATGAACGCGAAACGCGGAACGATGAACTTCTTCATTCATCGTTCCGCGTTCGTCATTTCGCGTTTCTTTTCCTAATCGCCCGTCTGCGTCGGCGGCTGCTGGCTGGTAAATTCGCGCCAGCTGAGCGGCTGGCTGCCGTCATCGAGGCGAACCATCGAAATCGCGCCCGGCGACGGGCAGACCAGATAGCAGAGATTGCACCCGACGCATTCGTGCTCGTCCACAATCGGAAAACGCTTGCCGTCAACTTCCGTGAAATCGATACATTGATGCGCGCCGTCCTCGCAGGCGATGTGGCACAAATTGCAGCGAATGCAGTTCTCGTTATTGACGCGCGCGACCGTCTTGTAGCGCAAATCGAGATTTCCCCAATCCGTCACGCGATTGACGGATTTTCCGACAATATCGTTGACCGAAGCGAAGCCTTTTTCGTCCAGATAGTTATTCAACCCGTCAATCATATCTTCGACGATGCGATAGCCGTAATGCATCACCGCCGTGCAGACCTGCACGCTCGAAGCGCCGAGCAGCAGAAACTCGACCGCGTCACGCCACGTGTTGATGCCGCCGATGCCCGAAATCGGGATGTTTATCTCGGCGTCGCGCGCCAGCTCCGAAACCATATTCAGCGCAATCGGCTTCACCGCCGTCCCGCAATAACCGCCGTGCGCCGCCATCCCGTTGACGTTCGGATATGGAATCATCGTGTCGATGTCGACGCCCATCACGGAATTTATCGTGTTTATCAGGGATAGGGCGTCCGCGCCGCCTTTCGTCGCCGCTCGCCCCGGCGGAACGATGTTCGCCACGTTCGGCGTCAGCTTGACGATAACGGGCAATTCCGAAACTTCCTTGACCCATTCCGTGACCATACAGGTGTATTCGGGAACCTGTCCCATCGCCGACCCCATTCCGCGCTCGCTCATCCCGTGCGGGCAGCCGAAATTCAGCTCGAAACCGTCAGCGCCGGTGTCCTGCGCGCGCTTGACGATTTCGTGCCACGCCTCGCGCTTCGATTCGACCATCAGCGACACGATAACGGCGTGATTCGGATATTTCTTTTTGCACTCGTAGATTTCCTTCAGATTGACTTCGAGCGGGCGGTCGGTAATCAGCTCGATGTTGTTCAAGCCGATCATCCGGTTGATGCCCGTGTCGAGCGAAGCCAGCCGCGAGCAGACGTTGACAATCGGCTCGCCGAGCGTCTTCCAGACCGCGCCGCCCCAGCCCGCGTCAAACGCCCGCTCGACCATCGAACCCATATTCGTCGGCGGCGCAGAAGCCAGCCAGAACGGATTCGGCGACTTGATGCCCGCAAAATTGATACTTAAATCCGCCATAATTTTTATCCTTAAAAACTATTCAAAACCGCGACCTTTTCGATATTGTTTCAGAACTTTGACGTCTTCCGCCGGTGCTTTCCAGATTGCGATTTTATAGTGGTCATCGCCTTCGAGACCATCAAAACTCAAAGTATCCAATCCGCCGTAATACGCCCGGACTCTGTATGAATCCGGCGGCAGACCTACCGTATCTATCACTTCTCCGAGACATTCCTCGATAAGCAACTTTCCTGAAGGCAAATCCAGACCGGCTTCGGCGACGTGTTGCCAATCTTCAAACTCATCATTCGGGGAAGATTCCAAAATTTCCAACTCGACCGGAACAGTCATATTTCTTTCCGGCTGAATGACAACGATATTCCTGTCCGCCTTTATCCTTCGCTGAACGTCTTCATCCGTATAATCTTCCGGCGCATTTGGATAGATTTCAGCATCCATTAAGTAAAATTGGTTGTAATCAGCAAATATATCGTAATGCTTTTTATAGAGGATTTTTGAAGACTCCATAATTTTACTACGGATGACTGTGAATAATTCCGGTTTCTTCGAGCAATGGAATTCGCGCCCCGGCAAACTCTATTTTTTCTCCGGTTAAGCTGAAATGAATTCCCTGCGCCGCGTATTTTCCCATCTGCGAAGCGTCGACGGCTTCCGCGCCGCCGTTGACGCAGTCGCCGCCCGCAAAGACTTTCGGGTTCGACGTCTGCATTAATTCATTCACGACGACGCGACCTTTTTCGTCGGTCTCAACATTTGCAACCGTCTCGAAAAACGAGCGCATTTTCTGCTGCCCGATTGCCTTGATGACCATATCGCACGGGATTTCAAAAAGCCGCTGCGTGCCGTCGGTTTTCTCGCAGCGCAGGGAAAGGCGCGAGCCGTTCGTGCCCGCCGCCGCGATTTCGACCGGCGCAGCTTGCCAGACGAATTCGACGCCGTCCTTTTTCGCCAGCTCGTATTCGTAATCGTAAGCCGAGATGTCTTTTTCCGTGCGGCGGTAAACCATCAGAACACGCTCCGCGCCGAGCCGTTTCGCCTGCGTCACCGCGTCAATCGCCGTGTTGCCCGCGCCGATGACGGCGACGGTTCTGCCGAGCGGAACGCTTTTCCAATCGCGCGTTTTGACGTATTCGATAAAATCCAGTGCGTCGTAAACGCCTTCGGAATCTTCGCCCGCGATGTTTAATTTATTCGTCGCGCCCAGCCCGATGCCGAGAAAAACCGCGTCGTGTTTCGCCTGCAATTCCTCAAATGAGATGTCGCGCCCGATTTCGGTATTCAGTTTAAACTCGACGCCGAGCCGGACGACCATTTTCGCTTCCTCGACCGAGACGGCTTGCGTCATTTTGTATTCCGCCATCCCGTAGGTGTCGAGACCGCCGGGCAGCGGCTTGCGCTCGTAAATCGTCACGGCGTAGCCGAGACGCGCCAGAAACGCCGCGCACGAAAGCCCGGCGGGACCCGAGCCGACGACGCCGACCGTTTTCCCGTTCAACGCTCCGGCTTTCAGCACGTCGCGCCCGCGGCTCATCACGAAATCGGTCGCGTAACGCTGAAGCCTGCCAATCTCAATCGGCTTGTCCATCAAGGTTTTCTCGACGCACGCGCCCTCGCACAAAACTTCGACCGGGCAGACGCGCGCGCAGGTCGCGCCGATAGGGTTCGCCTCGAAAATCACGCGCGCCGAGCCGACGAGATTTCCGCTGGCGATTTTTTTGATGAACGATGGCACGTCGATATGCGTCGGGCAGGCGTGCGTGCAGGGCGCGTCGTAACAGTAAACGCAGCGGTTGGCTTCGAGAATCGCTTCGGCTTCGCTCAAAGGCGGCGCAATCTCGCGGAAATTTCGCTCGATTTGTTCGATGTTTAAGGGCGAATCGTGTGTTAATGACATATTTCTTCAGAGTTTCGGGTTTTGAATTTTAAATGATTGGCTGAATGACAAATTCAAACCTCAAAATTCAAAATTTATTAAAGCTCGGCGTCGGCTTCGATTTCAATCAGCATCTGCGGGTCGATTAATTTTGAAACTTCGACCATCGTCGTCGCGGGCATAATTTCGCGGAAAAACTCGCCGTGCGCGCGCCCGTATTCTTCCCAGCGCGAAATGTCGGTGACGAACATCCGCGTCCTGACGACCGATTCCAGACCCGCGCCCAACGCTTCGAGCGCGCGCCCGATATTTCTGATTGTCTGGACGGCTTGCGCGTAGGCGTCGCCGTCCGCGCCGCCGACAATCTCGCCGTTTTCGCCCGTCGCCGTCGTGCCGGTCACGTAAATCCGATTGCCGACGCGCACGGCGCGTGAATAGCCGACGATTGATTCCCACTTCACGCCGGACGAATATTTTTGTCTTTCCTGCATTTTTTAATTATTCTTCACCGTCATCGTGAACTGCTTCAACCGGACAATAGAGAACTACTTCTTCACAAAGTTTTTCTTCCTCAGGTGTTTCAGGTTGTTTGAAAACATAAGTTTGATAAGACTCTTCATCCAGTTTGAAGTTTGCCGGAGCAATATCGTAGCAACAATGATCTATGCAACTGTTACAATCAACATAATATTTTCCTTTAACATTCAAAGGATGCTTTTTAATTGCATTAACCATCATTTAATCCGCCACGATTTGACCGTAAGCGTCCGGTCGGCGGTCGCGGAAAAACTGCCACGTGTTGCGGACTTCGCGAATCATATCGAAATTCAAATCGGCGACGACCAATTCGTCTTTATCGCGCGCGGCTTCGGCGACGATTTGACCGCGCGGGTCGCAGAAATAGCTCTGCCCGTAAAATTCGCCGATGTTCCACGGCGCTTCGTAGCCGACGCGGTTTATCGCGCCGACGAAATAACCGTTGGCGACGGCGTGCGCGGGCTGTTCCAGCTTCCAGAGATATTCGCTTAAGCCTGCAACCGTCGCCGAAGGATTAAAGATAATTTCCGCGCCGTTTAAGCCCAAACAGCGCGCGCCCTCGGGAAAATGGCGGTCGTAGCAGATGTAAACGCCGACGCGCGCAAACGCCGTCTCAAACGTCGGGTAGCCGAGATTGCCCGGGCGAAAATAAAATTTTTCCCAGAAGCCCGGATTGACGTGCGGGATGTGCGTCTTGCGGTATTTGCCCAGGTATTTGCCGTCGGCGTCAATCACGGCGGCGGAATTGTAATAAACGCCCGTGATTTCTTCCTCGTAAATCGGCACAATCAGAACCATCCCGTATTGCCGCGCCACGTCCTGCATCATCTTCACGGTCGGACCGTCTGGAATTCTCTCGACCGCTTCATACCAGCGAGTCTGCTGCTCGGCGCAGAAATACGGCGTCGTGAAAATCTCCTGAAAACAAAGCATCTGCACGCCCTGCCGCGCCGCTTCCTCGACCATTTTCATCTGGTGCTCGATGTTCGCGCGTTTAATTTCTTCAATCGGCGCGTCGGTCGGCGCGACGTTTTTGGCTTGAATCAAGCCGCATTTTACAATTCTCGACATAATTTATTCCTCTATTTTATTTGCCGCAGAAAACACGGAGCTTGATGAGAATATCCTGAGCAAAATCCGTATTGTCCGCGGTTTCAAATTCTCTCTGTGCTCTCTGTGGCTGCTGATTCTTCTTTCGGCGGAAACGCGAGCATCAAAGCCCAGTGGACGACGAATGAAACTCCGAAGCCGACAAACCAAGCGTAATCATACAAAGGTCTGAGAGTTGGAATTATCAACCCAATCCACGCGAAAAAGCAACCTAAAACGGTCGCCGCGACCGCGCGCCAGTTCCAGCCTCGCCCGGTCATAAACCAGCCAGCCGCAACTAAAAGCACAATACCTATAATATTAAAGGAGTTGGACAAGGCTGAATAAAGCGTATCGATTCCGAGATTGTAAAATAGAAATGCGCCTATCGATACGAAGATAAAAAAAACAATCGCTCTAACGACCGGGCGAGGTCGAGCGTATGCGTAAACGCCGCCGGTGCGATACAAATCGCCCAAATTCAATTTTTTTCGCCGGACGAGCCAGTAATCGGCAATCAAAACTCCGGCAATCGAGCCGAGACCGCCCGAATATCCGAGCAGCCAGCTGAAAATATAACCGCTCGGGTCAGCCAGCAATTCCCAGGGCTGCATCAGGATTCCGATGATTCCGGTTATCAATCCGCCGGTGCGAAACGAGATGAAACGCGGGAAAGCGTTGGCGAAATCGTTGGCGGGCGAGACGACGTTGGCGGCGATATTGACCGAAAGCGTGGCGACGACAATCGTAAACATCGAAATCGCCACAATCAAAGGCTGCGAAAACTGCCCGACCAGCTTCACCGGGTCCCAAAGCTCGTCCGGTTTCGCGTGCGGGAAAACGACGACCGCCGCCGAGGTTATCAAAATTCCCATTGCGGCGAAAACGACCATCGTCGTCGGCAGCGCGACCGTCTGCCCGATTGCCTGCTCGCGCTGGCTTTTGCCGAAGCGTGTAAAATCGGGCATATTCAGCGAAAGCGTCGCCCAGAAGCCGATCATCGCCGTTAAGGAAGGAATAAAAATCTTCCAGAATTCGCCCGCCGTTTGAAATTTTCCCGGCTCGTTTAATAAAAACCCGACGCCGCCCGCCTGATACAAAATCCAGACGAGCAGAACGGCGGTCATCACCAGCACAAACGGCGCCGCCCAGTTTTCGACGTGACGCAGCAAATCCATCCCGCGATAAATAATAAAAATATTCATCGCCCAGAAAATCAGAAACGAAATCCACTCGGTCGGCGTGTGCCCGCCGACGACGCCGCCCAGAATCGTATTCCAATTCGGAATTATCGAGCTGAAAAAGATGTGAATCGCCTGCCCGCCTATCCACGCCTGAATCCCGAACCAGCCGCAGGCGACGATGGCGCGCATCAGCGCAGGCAGGTTCGAGCCGATTGTGCCGTAAGAAGCGCGCGCGTAGACCGGAAACGGGATGCCGTATTTCGTGCCCGGGTGCGAATTCAGCAGAATCGGCGCCAGCACAATCGTATTGCCGAGCAGAATGGTGATGAGCGCCTGCCACCAGTTCATTCCCGCCGAAATCAAGCTGGAAGCCATCATATAAGTCGGGATGCAGTGCGCCATCGAAATCCAGAGTGCGGCGTAGTTATACGTCGTCCAGTTACGCCGCTCAATCGGCACGGGCGCGAGGTCTTCGTTGTAAAGCGGCGACGCTTCGATTTCGCGCAAAGCCTCGTCGCGCAATTCCACGCGCCCGTCTTCGTGTTGGATTGTTTCGATGTTTGTCATAAATGTCGCTCGCGCGGGGACGGCGAAACGGTTTCGGCTTTTTGCCTTTTATTTTACGCCTTTTGCAGAAATCGCCAGCGGTTTCGTCTCGGAAACGATTACGGAATGCTTTCGCAAATCCTCGGCTTTTTCCGCGTTGTCCGTCAGCAAAACGACGGATTTCACTTTCAAATCCGTCAGAATTCCCGCCGCCGGGCGATAGCTTCTGGCGTCCGCCGCGAATCCGGCTTTTTTGTATGCTTCGCTCTGGCTGAATCCGGCTTTTTTGTAGGGAATGCTCGCCATCAAAGCCAGATGCCCGTTGCCCTTGCCTTCCTGTTCGAGATAGATAATCACGCCGCGCCCTTCCTGCTCGATTAAAGATTGCGCCGCCGCCATTTCCTCGCGGCACTCGCACTCGACACTGTTAAAGACGTGCGCCGAAACGCAGCTCGAATGAATCCGGCAAAAGACGTTTTTCCGTCCTTCAACCTCGCCTGCCACAAGCGCGATTGATTCCCGCTGCCCGTCGTAATAAAGAATCTCGCGGAAAATTCCGAATTTAGTTTTTAAGTCTCTTTCGGCAAGCCGAACAATCATTTTTCTTTTTTCTCTTGGATTTGCGATTTTGTTGAAAATCGTCGCTTTATCGCCGCCTGAATTCTCAAATATTCACGCACGTTCCGCGCTTTAAAAACTGCCCGTCGCCAGCCTTTCCCTTATGCTCGCCATTTTCGATGACGACGCGCCCGCGCGAAAGAACCGTTTCGACTTTGCCCTTTACTTTCCAGCCTTCGTAGGACGAATAATCGACGTTCATATGCTCGTTTT
>JALZHR010000165.1 GCA_030860665.1 Acidobacteriota bacterium | reverse complement strand
CGACTGCACAGTCCAGGTGCAGCCCGCATTCGTCGAGACGTTGAAATTGCCGCTGCCGCCGCTCGCCGGAAAGTTCTGGCTGCTTGCCGAAAGCATATAGGAACAGCCCGAAGCCTGATTGATAGTGTAAATTTGTCCGGCGACGGTAATCGTGCCGGTGCGCGCCGGTCCCGTGTTCGGCTGAACTGAAAACGTTACCGTGCCGCTTCCCGACCCGATACCGATGCCGGTTATCGTTATCCACGAATGGCTCGGCGTCGCAACCCAGTTACAGCCCGGACTGGTCGAGACGGTAAACGTGCCGCCGCCGCCCGAAGCCGGAATTTCGGCGCTGGTCGGGTTGAGCGTGTAGGAACAGGTCGGCGTGTCTAAGACGTATGCCGCCGCCGCGAAATTTGAATTGCTGCCGCCGACGGCGATAATTCTGGTGGCGGACGCCATCAGGAGCGCCGCGGCAAAATCGGTCGATGAGTTTCCGAAATCGGTCGTCACCTTGCCGTCTCCGCCGCCGAACGAAGGGTCGAGCTGTCCGGTGGAATGATAACGGACGAGCGCGAAATCGGCGTTTCCGGCGGCGTTGAAGCTGTGTCCGGCGGCGATGATTTTTCCGCCGGGCTGAATCGTCACCGCCTCGGCAAATTCGTTCCCGCTGCCGATTGGCGTCGATGTTTTCCCGTCGCCATCGAAAGTCTCGTCAAGCGAGCCTTCGGAAGTATAGCGAACCAGCGCGAAATCGGAGTCTGTGCCGGTGTCGGTTTCGCCCGCGGCGACGATTTTCCCGTCCGGCTGAATCGCCAGCGCGAACGCCGCGTCGAAATTATTGATTGAAGTGGAAACTTTGCCGTCGCCGTCAAAAGTCGCGTCCAATGTTCCGTTCGCGTTATAACGCGCCAGACCGAAATCCGTATTGGCAAGCCCGGCGGCGACGATTTTGCCGTCCGATTGCAGGGCGACGGCAAACGCCAGGTCATCGCCGCCCGTAAAATCGGTGGTCAGCGCGCCGTCGCCGTCAAAGCCCGTGTCGGGCGTTCCGTCCGTGTTGTATCGCGCTAAAGCGAAGTCGTAGAAAGAGCCGTTAAAGCTGTATCCGGCGACGACGATTTTGCCGTCCGTCTGGAGCGAAATTGCTTCGGCGTAATCGAAGCCGTTATTAAAATTCGTTCTGGCGATGCCGCCCGCGCCGAATGAGCTGTCGAGCGAGCCGTCCGCGTTGTAGCGCGCGAGCGTAAAATCGTCGTTCGCGCCGTTGGAGCTGTATCCGGCGGCGATGATTTTGCCGTCCGCCGGTTGAATCGCGAGGGCGAGAATTTCGTTGTGGCTGCCGCCGATGTCCGTCGTCACTTTGCCGCCCGCGCCGAATGAAGTGTCGAGCGAGCCGTCCGCGTTATAACGGACGAGAGCAAAGTCCCTGTTCGCCGCCGCGTTGAGGCTGTAGCCCGCCGAAACGAGTTTTCCGTCCGCCTGAAGCGCGGCGGCAAAAGCCTCGCTTGCCCCGCTGCCGACCGGCGTGGTGACTTTTCCGCCCGCGCCGAAGGTCGTGTCCAAATCGCCGGGCGCTGACGGCGCGAGCAGAGAACCGTTTGTTCCGGATTTTTCAAAAACGGATTCGGATTCTCTCGAAATCCGCTTTTCCGGCAGGCGTCTTGAAGGCTCGAAGCGAGGTCGGCGTTTTTCCGCTTTGGCGGCGGCAACAATCGGATTTTCCGTTTGACTCCGAGACTCGCCCGTCGTTTTCGATTCGGCGAAGGATTGTATCGAGCCGAAAATAATCGCGGTTAATGAAACTACGAATAAAGCGCAAAAAAATAATTTAACGTGCAGATTTCTTCTGACGAATTTAGATGACATTCGGACAAACCTCTCTTTTTTACAAAAGCGAATAATTATTAACTGTTTCTGTTGCCGCTGCTTTTTTTAACGGGCGTCTTTATAGTTTTGAGCGTGGACGGCAAAAGCCTGAAAAAGCGTCTTGCGCCGCGTCAAGCAGGGTGAATAGTCGGTCGGGTGTCGAGCAATCGAATTCCTCTTGCCGCTCCTGTTATTATGCGCCGTTTTTTTCGAGTGTCAAGACTGTTTGCCACGCGGAAGCGACTAAATAAGTGTAGTCGAGATAACTTTTTCGATGCCGGATTGTCCGAGTCGTGAAAATTCGGAAAACCGGATAAAAAGCGGGAAAACTAGCTGCGGCGCACAACGCTGTTTATGTCGAAACCGCGGCGGAACTTTTTCGGGCAATCAACAACCTATTTCCAAAATAAATCGCGGCAATATGTGATTTCCGTTTTTAGTATAGAATTGTGTCTATGACTTTAGAATCAGAAAGTGTAGAAACCTTTAAAGAATTCGGGCTGATTGACGAGCTGATGAAGGCAATCGACGATGTAGGGTATGAAACGCCTTCACCGATCCAGCTTAAAACCATTCCGGTGCTTCTGGAAGGCAGAGATATTGTCGGGCAGGCACAGACCGGAACGGGAAAAACGGCGGCGTTCGCCCTGCCGGGTTTGCAGAAAATCGACACTTCGACCAGCCGCATTCAGCTGCTCGTGCTGACGCCGACGCGCGAGCTTGCCATACAGGTCGCCGAAGCTTTTCACACGTATGCAAAACATCTCGGGCGCATCAGGGTTTTGCCGGTTTACGGCGGACAGTCGATTACGCAGCAAATCAAACATCTGCGCCAGGGCGTGCAGGTCATCGTCGGAACCCCGGGACGCGTGATGGATCATATGCGGCGCGAGACGATTGACCTCGGCAATCTAAAAATGGTCGTGCTCGACGAAGCCGACGAGATGCTGCGGATGGGTTTTGAGGAAGATGTCGAATGGATTCTCTCGCACACGCCCGAAACGCGGCAGACGGCGCTTTTTTCGGCGACGATGCCGCGCCAGGTGCGGCGCATCGCCGAAAAATACTTAAACGACCCGGTCAATATCGAAACGGAACGCAAGACGCTGACCGTTCCGACCATCTCGCAGTTTTACGTTAACGTCTCCGAGGGTCAGAAAGTCGATGCGCTGACCAGAATCCTCGAAGCCGACTCAAGTCCGGGCGAAGCCGTTCTTATCTTTCACCGCACGAAAATCGGCGCTGACCAGTTGACCGAAAAATTGCAGGCGCGCGGCTACGCGGCTGAAGCGATGCACGGCGATATGAATCAAAACCAGCGCGAGGCGGTTATCAAAAAACTGAAAAGCGGTCAGGTCGAAATCGTCGTCGCCACGGACGTCGCCGCGCGCGGTCTGGACGTCGAGCAAATCACCACGGTCGTCAATTACGATATGCCGGGCGATACCGAAGTTTACGTTCACCGCATCGGTCGCACCGGGCGCGCCGGGCGCGCCGGCAAAGCGATTTTATTCGTCACACCGCGCCAGCAGCGAATGAAGCGCGACATCGAAAATTATACGAACCAGCGCATCGAGCCTTTCCGAGTGCCGTCGCAGGCTGACGTCGCGTCGCGCCGCGTGGCGATTTTGAAGGAAAGAATTCTGGATACTTTAGCGAAACAGGAGCTTGAGCTTTATCTTTCGCTGGTCGAGGAATTAGCCGAGGAATGCGGCTGCGACATTGCCGAAATCGCCGCCGCCGCGACGTTTCTCGCCGTAGGCGACAAACCGCTTCAGGTCAAAGTTCAGCCGCCAGCCGAACATCTCGTCAGGCAATGGAATACGGATATGACGCGGCTTTTTATAGATGCGGGACGCAGTCACGGCGTCAGCGCCGGAGACATCGTCGGCGCGATTGCCAACGAAGGCGACGTGCCGGGAAAAGCCATCGGCGCTATCGACATTTACGACCGTTTTACGCTGGTCGACGTGCCCTCGGAATTTGCCGAACAAGTCGTCAGGCAAATGCGCAACAGCCGCATCCGCAGTCAAAAAGCAAACGTGCGCGTGGCTCAAGCGAGCGACGCGGCGGACAAAACGCGCCCGGCTTTTGAAAATAAGCGCAGCGGCTTTGCCGGCAAATCCGGCGGCGAGAAACCGCCCCGGCGGAAAAAGCCGGTCGAGCCTAAAAAATCGAAGGGCGGCAAAAATAAATCGAAGCGGAAAAAATAATCATCGGAGCCGCGCTTGATTTTGCAGTCATTTTGAAAATTTCCTGCGCAATTTAATCAGCCGGGCAGAACCATTATCACGGCTTCGCCTTTGACGACCGTTTCGCCGTTTTGATTCGTGCAAATCGTCTCGATTGTCACGACCGGCTTGTCCTCGCGAATATTCGTCACGGTCGCCGTCGCCGTTACCGTATCGTCGATGTAAACGGGCGCGATAAATTTCAAAGTCTGCGAAAGATAGACGATTTTTCTGTCTTTCAATTCATAACCGAGCACGGCGGAAATCAGCGCGCCGGAAATCATCCCGTGCGCGATACGCTTGCCGAAACGCGTCCCGGCGGCAAATTCATCGTCCAGGTGAATCGGGTTGTAATCGCCCGAAAACTCGGCGAAAGCGCGCACGACCGCATCGGTAATCTGCTTGCTGGTGGAGAATTTATCTCCGATTTTTAATTGCATAATTTAATAGGCGGTCTTCGGTCTTCGGTCTTTGGT
>JALZHR010000118.1 GCA_030860665.1 Acidobacteriota bacterium | reverse complement strand
CTTGCTGACGCGCGGGCTTCTGCCTCATAAATTCGCGTTCGGAATATTCGAGTCGTTCCGCTAAATTCCGGCGCAGCAGCGCTCGAATTCCGTCATTTCAAATTTGCCGCCGACGATAAACGGCGTTCGCTGGTGCAAATCGTTTGGCTGGATGTCTAAAATACTACGTTTTCCGTCGGTCGCCGCGCCGCCCGCCTGTTCGGCTAGAAAGGCAATCGGGTTCGCTTCGTATAAAAGCCGCAGCCTGCCCTGCGGGTAATCGGCGGTCGCCGGATAAAGAAAAATGCCGCCGCGCAGCAGCGTGCGGTGAAAATCGGCGACCATCGAACCGACAAACCGCGAAGAATATTCCCTGCCGTCGAGCGCGCCGGTTTTCAATTTTCCGATAAATCCTCTGCAAACTTCCGGAAATTTCTCGCAATAGGCTTCATTTATCGAATAATAACTTCCCTTTTCCGGCATCCGGATATTTTCGTGCGTCAGGATATACGAGCCGACCGAAGGGTCGAGCGTGAAGCCGTGAACGCCGTCGCCGATGCTGTAAACCAGCACGGTCGAAGAGCCGTAGACGACGTAACCGGCGGCAATCTGCTTTCTGCCGGGCTGCAAAACCCAGCTCAGCGGGTCGCCGTCGTCGCCGTCGCACGGACGGCGAAAAATCGAAAAAGTCGTGCCGATAGTAACGGCGACGTCGATGTTTGAAGAGCCGTCAAGCGGGTCGAAAACAATCGCATACTGCGCGTTCGGCGACGTGTGCCCGACGGCTATCGGGTGCTCGTTTTCTTCCGAAGCGATAATGCCGATGCTCTCGCGCAGGCTGAAACAATCTATCAAAGTCTCGTTGGCGAAAACGTCGAGTTTCTGCTGGACTTCGCCCTGCACGTTGATTTCATCTACCGAGCCGAGAAGATTGACCAGCGCCGCTCGGCGAACCTGCGCCTGAATCATCTTCGTCGCCAGCGCCAAGCCGGAAAAAATCCATTGCAGCTCGTTCGGCGAATCCGACATCTGCGACTGCTGCTGGACGACGTGTTGTTGAAGCGTGGTTATCATTCTGAAATTGGTAGGCGGTAGTCAGTAGAAAACACTCTTTATGCCGACTACCGTCTACTAACTTATTCTACCCGAAACCAATCGACGTCGGCTGAACCGGCGTCGTTGAATTTTCCGTTTCTGATAAAAAAGAAACCCATTTTCGCGCCAATCCATTTTCCTTCACGCGCCTTAAACGGCACGCCGACGCTCGTAAAATTTTTGCCGTCCGGGCTGAAGCTGAAGCTGCACATCGCGCCTTTGGAAACTTTCACGCGCAGGTAGAAAGTCTTTTCGTTGAGCAGAAACGGGACGTTTTCGGTTTCGGCTGTTCCCTTATCGGCGTCTTTCGCGCCCGCCTGTGCGACGTAGAGCTTGCCGCCTTTATTCGTCACGCCGATATAAGAATAATCCAGTCCCATTACGACCAGCCCGAATTTTTCGCCTTCAAAACGCGGCGCGAGAGTGACTTTCGCCGTCGCGGTAAATTCTTCGGCGGGAAATTTCTGCAAAAGCAAATTCGGCAAATCCCACAGATTTTTGTAATTTTCCGGCGATTGCACGGAAAACATTTTCAACACGCCTTTCGGCGGAAACATATAAGCCCACGCGGCTTGCGGATTCGCGTGCCATTGCCACTGCCAGCTGAGCCGAGCGCCGTCGAATTCGTCGGATTCCGGCGGCGTTTCAATCGGATAAGTTTTCCCGACGTTCGGCTTTTTATAAGTCAGAACCGGCTCGCCCTTTCCGTCGCCGTCTTTATCGACGCCCATCACCGGAAAATCGTTGACCCATTTCATCGGCTGGAGATGCACGATTCTGCCGTATGCGCCCTTGTCCTGAAAATGCAGAAACCAGTCTTCGCCGGTCGGCGTATCGACCCACGCGCCCTGATGCGGTCCGTTTATCGCCGTATTTCCCTGAGCCAGAACGATTTTCTCGTCATACGGTCCGTAAATATTTTTCGAGCGCAGGACAAGCTGCCAGCCGGTCGAAACGCCGCCCGCCGGAGCGAAAATATAATAAAAGCCGTTGCGCTTGTAAAATTTCGGACCTTCGACGGTCGGGTGCGCGTCGTGACCGTCGAAAACCATCACGCCGTCGTCGAGCAGCCGCGTGCCGTCCGGACTCATTTTGCTGACGATTAAAACGGTCTTTATCCCGGCGCGGCTTCCGGCAAATGCGCTGACCAGATAAGCGCTGCCGTCTTCGTCCCAGAGCGGGCAAGGGTCAATCCAGCCTTTCGCTTCCTTAATCAGCAGCGGCTTCGACCATTCGCCCGCCGGATTTTTCGTTTTCGTCATATAAATGCCGAAGTCAGGGTCGGGATAGAAAATATAAAATTCGCCGTTGTGATAGCGAATCGCGGGCGCCCAGACGCCGCCGCCGTGCTGCGGCTTGTTAAAGACTTCAAAAGGCGGCTGCTTCGTGAAAACGTAATTTATCAGCCGCCAGTTGACCAAATCCTTTGAATGCAGAATCGGCAAGCCCGGCGCTGCGTTAAAGCTCGAAGCCGTCATATAAAAATCGTCGCCGACCCGCACGGCGTCCGGGTCGGAATAATCGGCGTGCAGAATCGGATTTTTATACGTTCCGTCGCCGTTGTCGGCAACCCAGACTTTCGATTTCGTCGTCGTCTGCGCCGTTAAATTGAGCGAAAAAATCAGCAGCAGCCCGACGGCGACGATTGCGGTCTTGGCGATAAAAAGTTTACGTTTCATAAATCAATTGAACTGATAACTGATAACTGATAGCTAAAAGCTGATAGCTGACGGCTGATGGCTGACAGCTAATTCTCAGTTATCAGTTATCAGTTATCAAAGCCGGTTTCGGCGCGAAAAAAGCCCGTCTCTTATATTCGTCCGTCCGTCCGGCGGCGTATATAAAAGTAAATTCAGCGAAAGATTGTTCTAAAAAATTTGAAAAGCCTTAAGACGCGAATATTTTATAGCTTTTTCCCGTTTCCGTTTTCGCCGGAAGAATTTGCCTCGACTTCCAGCCGCTGCGCCTTCTGAGTTTCCAGCAGGTGGTCGCGCATCGCGTTGCGGGCGGCTTCCGCGTTGCGGTCGCGCATCGCGCGGTAAATGTTGCGATGCTGCTCAGCCGATTGCTTCAGGTCGGTGGCGCGCTTGACGGTTTTACTGCGATATTCAAACAAAATCGTCGCCACCATATTCATCAGCGCCGTCAGAATCCGGTTTTGCGAAGCGGCGGCGATGATTTGGTGAAAGCGCATATCGTGAACGAGATACTGCTCCGGGTTGTCGAGCGACGCATACATTCCCGCCACTTCTTCCGCCATCTGCATCAGCTGCTCGCTGGTCGAGCGTTCGGCGGCAAGTCCGGCGATGCTCATTTCCAGCGACAGGCGCGCCTCGAACATCTCGTCCGAAGTAAATCCGTGCAGCGACGCCATCAGCTTGAGCGGGCTGCCGTCGAGCGTCGGCGATTCTTCCGCCTCGGCGACGAAAGTTCCCGCGCCCTGACGCGACTGCAGAATTCCGACGCTTGCCAGCGAGCGAATGCCGGCGCGCAAAGTCGGGCGGCTGACGCCGAGCAGCTTGGCGAGGTCGCGCTCGGGCGGCAGGCGGTCGCCAGCCGAAAGCGCGCCGCTGTGAATCATATTTCGCAGCCTTGAAACGACTTCTTCCGACGTGTTGACGCCTTTTTCAATTTCTATCGTTTTGAAAATGTCCTTTTTCGAGTTTGACATTATTCCCTTCATTACCGCCGGGGCGTGAAATGCTCCGAACTTAGCTTTATAGTAGCGCAGATG
>JALZHR010000100.1 GCA_030860665.1 Acidobacteriota bacterium | reverse complement strand
GCGACATCGTCCTCGAACAGATGGCGAAATACGGGAAAATCACCGAAGCCGAAGCCGATGCGGCGAAAGCCAAACCGATTAAGCTCGCCGATTCGGCTTACTATCAGGCGCTGCCGAAATCGACGGCGTGGGATTACCCGGTCGAAGAAATCCGCAAATACCTGGAAGAAAAATATACGACGCGCGTCGCGCAGGGCGGCTTGCACGTTTACACGACCATCAACGTCGAAGCGCAGAAACTGGCGACGAAAGCCGTCCGCGAAGGCTTGCGCCGCTATGACAAAAACCGTCCATGGCGCTCGGATTACGTAGACATTCTGCTCGACGAAAACAACGACAACGCGCAGATTACCGACCCGAAACAGGTTCAGCGCCGGCTCGAATCCTTTAAACACGCCGACTGGTATGAAGACACTTACGAAAAAGGCGAGTTTATCAAAGGCTTGGTGACGAACATCGACGCGGCGAAAGACGAGGCGCACGTTCGCTTCGGCAAATACAAAGCCGTTCTGACCGCCAAGGATATGGGCAGAAGCGGCAAAAAGCCGAAAGACGAATTGAAAGCCGGTTATCTGGCTGAGTTTGAAATCAAGGAAGTCGACGACGAAAACCAGACCTTGAAAGTCGAGCTGACGCAGGTTCCGGAAGTTCAGGCGTCAATCGTCTCAATAAACGCCAAGACGGGCGAAGTCGTCGCGATGGTCGGCGGCTACGATTACGCGACCAGCAAGTTCAACAACGCCACGCAGGGCTTGCGTCAAACCGGCTCCGCCTTCAAGCCGTTTATCTACACGGCGGCGGTCGAATGGGGAATGACGCCGGACGGAATGGTCAGCGGCGCGCCGATTAAACGCGGCGGCTGGATGCCGCACAACTTCGACGGAAGCCTGAGCCATCCGAACGTGCCGATGAAAGTCGCGCTGGCGAAATCTTATAACCTCGCCGCCGTTCACCTGCTCGACCAGGTCGGCGTCCAGACGGGCGCGCAGATGGTTCGCCGCTTCGGCATCACCAATCCGATGGCGCCGTATCTGCCGTCGGCGCTCGGCGCATCCGAAGTTTCGCTGTATGAGATGGTTTCGGCTTATTCGGCTTTCCCGAACAAAGGCATCCGGATGGAGCCGCATCTGATTCGCAAAGTTTTAGACCGCGACGGCAAGGTTCTGGAAGAATGGGAAAAAACTTCTTCAAAGGTGACCAGCGAATACGTTGCGCTGACAATGGTCGATATGATGACGGGCGTCGTCAAAGCGGGCGGCACGGCGACCGGCGCAAATGCGAGCGGGCATCCGCTTGCCGGAAAAACCGGAACGGTTAACGACCATACGGACGTCTGGTTTATCGGCTACACGCCGACCTATGTGACCGGCGTCTGGATGGGAAATCCGACCAAAAAAGAATCGCTCGGCAGAGGAATGACGGGCGGCGGCGGCGCGCTTCCGTTTTTCAACGCGTTTATGATTCCGTTTATGAAGGACAAGGAGCGCGAGTCTTTCCCGAAAGCGCCGCCGATTCCGTCCGACATCAAGGCGCTGGTCGAACAGCGTAAACGCGAGGAGCTGGAAAAACTTGAAAAAGCCGAAGAAGCCGGAAGAAAACTCGGCGTCAGCTTTAACCCGGGACCGAGATACAACAAGACCGGCGACTCCGTTTCGGGCGGGGAGACGACGACCGATTCAGGCTTGGTAGTCACGCCCGACGACGGAGCGACGAAACCGGCTGATAATAATCCGCCGCAGAACAATCCGCCACGCGTCAATGACGACCCGAAACCGAATCGTCCCGCCGCGACGGAAAATCCGGTGAAGAAGCCCGACGCGCCCGTCGAAAGACCGAAGCCCGAGGGCGAGAAGAAAAAAGGGAAAAAGGGCGACGACGATAACTAAGGCTAAAGGATAAAGGATAAAAAGTGTTAGGGATTGAATAACGCAGACTTCAAATTCAATCCCTAACACTTTTCTTTATTTAATTTAGCCTTTAACCTTTAGCCTTTCCAGTGTTATTCTCAGTCGAAAGCTTTAGAATTTTATGTTCGGAAATTTCACTCAGCCTCGCCGCGTCGTAATCACGGGTTTCGGATGCGTGACGCCCGTCGGAATCGGGCGCGGAGCGTTCTGGCAATCGCTGAAAACGGGCAGAAGCGGCGTGAGCCGAATCGAGTGTTTTGACGTCTCCGATTTAAAAGTCAAAATCGCGGCGGAGATAAAAGATTTTGACTGGCAGGCGGAATTAAGCGCGAAAGACCGGCGGCACGTTCCGCGCACGGTTCCGCTGGCTCTGGCGTCGGCGCGCGAAGCCCTGAAAGACGCGCAAATCGAGCCGGAAAATTTATCGCTCGAAGAAAAAAGAAATTTCGGCGTCGTCCTCGGAACGGGCGGCGGCGGCTTGTCGTTTACCGAGCGTCAGTATGTCTACTGGCTGACGGGCGAGCCGCAAAAAGCGAGCGTCTACACGATTCCGGCTTCGACGCACGGCGGGCTGTCGAGCGAGCTTTCGATGCAGTTCGGCTTGCACGGTCTTTCGCACATCGTCTCGACGGGCTGTACCAGCTCGACCGACGCGATTGCCTACGCGGCGCAGCACATCGCGCTCGGCAGACAGGAGATAATGCTGACGGGCGGCGTCGACGCGCCGCTCGCGCTCGGAATTCTGAAGGGCTTTGATTTAATGACCGTTCTGACAAACCAGTGGAACGACGCGCCCGAACGCGCCTCGCGCCCGTTCGATAAAAACCGCTCGGGCATCGTCCTCGGCGAAGGCGCGTGGATTTTCGTGCTGGAAAGCCTGGAAAATGCGCTGGCGAGAGACGCGAAAATTTACGCGGAGATTTCCGGCTACGCCTCGACCTGCGACGCTTATCACCGCGTCCGGCTGGAAGAAAACGGCGTCGAACCGGCGCGCGCGATGACGCTGGCGATGCAGGACGCGGAGCTTGCGCCCGGGCAAATCGACTACATAAACCTGCACGGAACTTCAACCGAGCTGAATGACCGCATCGAGACGAAAGCCATCAAAATCGCTTTCGGCGAAGACGCTTACCGAATCCCGATGAGCGCGACCAAATCGCAAATCGGTCACCCGCAGGGCGCATCGGGCGCAGCCGGAATCGGCGCGGCGCTGCTGGCTTTAAACGAGAGCGTCATCGCGCCGACGATAAATCTGGACGAGGCGGACGAGACTTGCGATTTGGATTACGTTCCGAACGCGGCGCGCAGAGCGGAAGTCGCAACCGCACTCTGCAACTGCATCGGCTTCGGCTCGAAAAACTCGGCTCTGGTTTTGAGAAAGATTTAGAATCTTAAGAGGAAAGAAAGCCCTGCGTGATTTAATCTCTGCCGGCTTATCGTTATTTACCAGTGCTTTCCGCTCCGCTCCGCTCCCGGATTAATCGGCTCAAATCTTTATATCTTTATTGTCGAGCATAAATTTCAGGATTGCCGCCGCGCCGCACTGTTTGGAAACTGCATTGGGGTCGAATTTTTTATCGGCGGTAAATTTGCCCTTCTTATAATGATTTGTAAAGCTCCACAAATACGGCGTCAACACTTCCGGATGCCGCATCCTGTAGCCGAAACCGTTAAAGCCTTCCAATCTAAATAAAATAACCGGTAAAGTCCATTTCTTAACACTCGTCAAACCGTCGTATTGGAGGGCGTCTACGGCGCTGTCTTCCCAGCTGAAGGGCGGCTTTCCTTTTTTGGGACGCCCTTTGGGAACCTGAACGGTTCTTGCGGTCAGCGGGTCGCCGTTGTGAAGATGCGTCTTGAAGTTCAAATCGGCTTCCAGGCTATGAATAATCGCTATGACAAACCACGAAACACCGGCTGCTTTCTCGACGGCTTCGTAGCGGCTTTTACTGGCAATTATTTTATCCCTGATTTTTTCTACGGTCTTTTGTTTTCCCGAATTAATAACGCACGAAGCGAAAAGGTCTTCATATTCCTTTTTAAGTTTGGGAGTCAGAGTAATCGACATAATAAATGTTCTCCTTCTTTCGTTCGGATTTTCCCGAAACTCGCCGAGCGGCACGAAAACAGATGAGCTTTATCGGAAAATCAAACCGGTCCTGCCGATTTATTTTTCCGGGCGCGGCTAACTTTTAGATAAAACTTTGGAAGTTTTACACTATCGGCTTTCGTAAGTCAAGAAAATCTGCTTTCTGCTGGTGCTGCGGCGGCGAGCCGTGACCTTCGCCAGCCGTCTTGCCGCGTCCTCTAAATTTTTAAACGAATTCGGCTCTAAACCGAAACAGAAAACGGAACACTTCACAGGACGGTTCTTACGGGAATCGGCTTTCCGAGTTCGGGCTTTCTGCCGATGATTAAAAAACGCTGCAAAAGCGTCAGTTTTTCTTCCGGCTCTTTCGGAATCTCGACGTATTCGACGATGATTTTCTCGTTTTCCGCGTAAATCTTAAAATAATTCAAACGAAAAGTCGGGTAGTAAATTCCGGGCAGCAGACCGAAGCGTACCGATACGCGTTTGAGTATTTTCAGCCACGTTCCGGTATTGATGATAACGCGCCCGCCCGGTTCTTCGACCAGAAAAGCGTCGTGCGTGTGCCCGAAAATATAAGCGCAGACCTGCGGGTTCTCGCTGAAAACCGCGCGCGCGCGGTCGAGATAAATATTGTTCGCCTCGTTGGTCGGCGCGGATTTATACGGCGGAAAAATCTGCATCCGCTGAAGCGTGCTGCGGATGTCGCGATAAATAAAATAAAGCGGAATCGAGATGACCAGAACGAAAAACCAGACCGTCATACTCGCCGTCAGCACCCAGCGCACGATGTCGCCCGCCAAGCCGAGCGAGCGGATAAAGGAATTTTCAAGCAGAAGGTTGACGCTGGAAACGCCGAGCAATTCCATCGCCTGCGCCAGCAGCGCGAATATCGTAATGGTCAGCAAAAGCAGAAACGGTATCAAAAGCCAGCGCAGAAGGAGGTTCATCTCGTTGTAGAAATAGTTCGAGATGAGCCAGTCCGGAATCTGCCGGACATCGACCGAGCGAATGTCCTTGAGCCAGTCGCTCGTGCCGAAGACGGAATATTTGCTCGCGCCGCTGACAAGGGCTTCGGTGATAAAATACCCGAGCGGCAGCGCGTTTTTGTTCCCGTAATCGGTCGCCGCGTTATACGGGTCAATCTGCTGCCCGTGCTCGACCCAGATTTTTCTGCCGCCGTCGCCACCGATGTCGCGCACCACGGCGAGCGATAAATCCAGCCGGATGTTGTAAGCCGCCAGCATCGGGACGAATTCGGGATAACAAGCCAAATCGTAATCGTGATTGCCGACCATCAGCGTGATTTTTATTTTCTCGCCCGTCTGGCGAAACTGCTCGAAAATTCGCGTGTGATGGCTGATAATTTCGGTGAGCTGCGTCGTTCCCTGAACGCTGGTCAGCTCCCAGAAGCCGAACGTGTCGCCCGCGATAATCAATTCGACTTCCGCGCCCGCCTCGCCCTTCGCCGCCAGCTCGCGCAAAAACGCGATGAATTCTTCGGTGTAGTCGCAAACCTGCAACTGCCCGTCGCCGCCGAAATGCAAATCGCTGACAAAATAATATTCTTTCGCTGTAGAACCGTTTCCCAATGTTTCGAGCTTCATAGTTTATACTTATTGTATCGCTTCGATTTTACATCTTAACAATTGATAAAAAGTAATGAACGTAACAAATTTATATTGTTCCGCCTGTTATGCGGATTACGAACCGAACCGGCTTTATAATCTGTGCGAGAACTGCGGCAAGCCTTTGCTGGTCGCTTACGATTTGGAAAAAGCCGCCGAAACTTTAACGGTCGAATCGCTGAAATCGCGCATCCCGTCGCTGTGGCGATACGAGGAAGTTTTGCCGGTCGAAAAACCGGAGAACCGCGTCACGCTCGGCGAAGGAATGACGCCGCTGCACCGCGCCGACAGACTGGGCGAAAAATACGGCTTGAAAAATCTGTTCATCAAGGACGAATCCGCCAATCCGACCGCTTCGTTCAAAGCGCGCGGAATGACCGCCGCCGTCTCGATGGCGAAGGAATTAGGCGTTAGAAAAGTCGCCGCGCCATCCGCCGGAAACGCCGCCGGAGCGCTGGCGGCTTACGCGGCAAAAGCCGGGATGGAAGCGTTTTTATTTATGCCGCGCGACACGCCGCGGGCGAACATCATCGAGTGCGAGCAGATGGGCGCGAATGTAACGCTCGTCGACGGCTTGATTACCGATTGCGGAAAAATCGTCGCCGAAAGAAAGGAAGCGGAAGGCTGGTTCGACGTTTCGACGCTGAAAGAGCCGTATCGCATCGAAGGCAAAAAAACGATGGGCTACGAGCTTGCCGAGCAGTTGAATTTTGAGCTGCCGGACGTGATTTTCTATCCGACCGGCGGCGGAACCGGTCTGATAGGAATGTGGAAAGCGTTTGACGAAATGGAAAAACTCGGCTGGATTGGCGCGCGCCGCCCGCGAATGATTTCCGTGCAGGCAGCCGGCTGCGCGCCGATTGTCGAAGGGTTCGAGCGAAACCTGAATCGCGGCGCGGAAATCGAAAACGCCCACACCGTCGCTTCCGGCTTGCGCGTCCCGAAGGCAATCGGCGATTTCATCATTCTCGAAATCCTGCGAAAAAGCGGCGGCGATGCCGTCGCCGTGACCGACGAAGAATTGATTTCCGACGTCAAACAAATCGGCGCGAGCGAAGGCGTCTTCGCCGCCCCGGAAGGCGCGGCTTGCCTGTCCGCGCTCAAAAAAATGCTTGAAACAGGCGCAATCGAACGGGACGCGCGAATCGTTTTATTCAATACGGGCGCGGGCGTCAAATATTTAGAGGCTTTTGAAAATGATTGAAGATAAGTATCTCGTCTCAACTCGAAAACGAGCCAACACCTCCCGGATGCCGATTACCTTAGTTTTTTGAAGGAAAAGATACGGCGACCACAGTGGTTGTCGTCGCCGTCGTTATTCGGAAACAGATTGCAAAGGGCGTGATTATTTTTTCGTCTTACCGCTTTTCTTCGAGTTTCCTTTACCTGCCGGCTTTTTTCCGCCGGAAGCGATTCCGGTCGCTTCGGCTACGCCCATCAACACCTCGGTTACGGCATTGCTCGCGCCGCTAACTGCCTCGCCGACGACTTTCGTCGCTCCGCCGACGACTTTACCCGCGCCGCCCGACGAAGATTTTCCGCCCGCCGCTTTTTTGGCGGGAGATTTAGCAGCCGATTTCGTCGCCGTCCTTGACGACGCAGCAGGCTTATTTGCAGTTTTCGACGCCGATTTGCCGTCGGCTTTTGACGCTGCGCTTTTCGCCGCCGATTTCGTCGCGTCGGCGGCGGCAGCTACAGCTTTCTTAGCCGCCGTCTTCGGCGTTGCTGCGGCTTTCTTCGCGGATGCCGAAGAAGATTTTGTCGCCGTCGTCCCGCTCTTTTGCCCTGCCGCGCCGGTCGATTTCGACTTGGTCGCCGCGCCGCCGGATTTAGCTCCAGCCGATTCCGGCGTCGCCGCGGCTTTTTTCGCCGTAGCCTTCGCCGCGGTTTTTTCTGAAGCGGCTTTCTTCGCGCCCGCTTTGCTCGATGCTTTGGTTGTTGCCATTTTTTTCTCCTTTTGTTTTCGGAATAAAACTGCTCCGCTAAAGAATTTAACACGATTTTTATATAGAAAATCAAGGTTTTTTTCGCTACCGGCGGCAACCGGCTGAATTTTTTTTGTTGATTAGTTGTGGTCTTTCCCGAAGCAGCCACAATATAATCCACAAGCGGGCGGTTTTATAAAGGAATTTATGACGCGCGCGGGTGCGCGCCTTGAATCGAAAAACGGGAGCGGCGGGATTTTGACTTTCGCGGGTAAACGCGAGCGGATTGTTTTAACCTTTTAAATGCCTGAGTTAAAGTTATTTTTGCGGTAACGGTGATTTTTATAATGTTTCAGAAGCGAAGCGCAAAACTCGAACTCATCGACACGGGCGACTACACGGCGGCGGAATACGAAGGCTGCCTGCGCGAGCTGCGGCGCGTAAATCATTATCTGGGCGATACGGTGGCTTTGCGAAAAACGCTTCTGAGCGAAATCGAAAATAAAAATCCGCCGCAGTTTTCCGTCCTCGACGTCGGTGCGGGTTCGGGCGAGCTGTTGCGCGCGATTGCCGGATTTGCGCGAAAAAAAAAAGGCGCGCCGCAGCTAATCGGACTGGAGCTTAACGCGCGGTCGGCGCGGGCGATTCTGGAAGAATCGAAAGACTTCGCGGAAATTTTCTCGATTCAGGGCGACGCTCTGCGTTTGCCGTTCGCCGACGCCTCGTTCGACTACACGCTCTGCTCGCTTTTCACGCATCATTTTACGGATGAAGACGTCGTCCGGATTCTGTCGGAAATGAAGCGTGTCACGCGCCGGAAAATTTACGTCATCGACCTTCATCGCCACGTGCTGGCGTATTTTTTGTATACGACGGTCGGCAAACTTTTTCTTTACAACCGGCTCGTCCGGCACGACGGCGCGCTTTCGATTCTGCGTTCCTTCAAGCCGAAGGAATTAAAACGTTTAGCCGGAGAAGCAAATCTCGAAAACGTCTCGGTGGAAAGACATTTTCCGTTTCGCCTCGTCTTAAGTGCGGGCAAATGACGTTTCCGGATTTTCGTAATTGCTCATAAATCACAACTCCGATTTAATCAAATCCCGCTCTAAAACTCCTTCGCCGGATAATTTCGCGAGATGCGCGGCGACCGCTTTGGCAGCGAGCGGAAGAAGCTTCGCGTCCGGCAAATCGGCGTAAGCCTGCTCGACAATTTCGGAAATCGTTTTCGCGCCGTTTTCGATTGCGCGCAGAATCCGTTTTTCTCTTTCGAGGCGATGCGCTATATATTCTTCGATTTTGCTGCGCGCGTCGAAAACCGCCGCGCCGTGCGAGCCGCATAAAAATCTGAGTCCGGGCAGATTTTTCATTCTTTCGAGCGACGTCAGGTAGTCTTTCATATCGCCTTCGGGCGGCGCGATTAAAACCGAGCCGGCGGCGAGAACGTTGTCGCCCGACAGCAGAAATCCGCGCCGCTCGTCGTAGAAACAGAGATGCCCGCGCGCGTGTCCGGGCGTGTGCAGCGCGACGAGACGCAGCGTTTCCGCGTCGTCTATTTTCAAGTCGAAAACTTCGCCGTCCTCGATAAAACGCTCGATTTCGACCGAATCCTTCACGCTCTCAGCCGTCAATTTGTGCGCGGCGACTGCGACGCGCAAATCGTATTTTTCGCGCAGGTAATTCCGCAAGGCATCCACGCCCAGAATGTGGTCGCGATGCAGATGCGTGACAATTAATTCACGACAGACGTTTCCGCTTTCGATTAAAGAATCGACGTATTCGTGCAGTGCGGCTTGTTCTTCGGCAAAGGGCGAAGCGGCGTCAATCACGACGAACTCGCGCCCGCCCGCGATAAAACAATTCGTGTGCGTGGCGGGCGGCAAAGTCTCGGTGCGGACGGGAAAACAACTGATGAAAGGATGAAAATCAACGCGGCGAATTCTGCCGTCGTATTTTTGCGATTGCGAAAGTAATTTTTCACCGCAGAGACGCAGAGACGCCGAGACGGAATTAGCTGCCGACGACGTATGTCCGGCGGCTTGATAAATACCGGCGTTTTCCCTTTTATCCTGTAAATCTTGCCCGTCCCGGTTAATTTCCTTCTCTGCGTCTCCGCGTCTCTGCGGTTCAAATTCCGCCAGCGTTTGCAGCGTCAAAAGAACTGGCGGCGAAATTAAAATCTTGGAATTTTCCCAAAGATTCAGCGCGTCGTCCGGTTTGATAAATTCGCCCGCGACGAATTCGCCGAAAACCTGCGGCTCCTGTTTGCGCGGGCAGACGGCGAGAAAAAATCTGGTCTTGAAGCGGACGGGCGAAAATTTCGGAGTCGTCCAGAATCCCGTGTAACTGAAATCTTCGGCGTCAATCCGCAAGCCCCACGTTTCGAGAATTTCCGCGAAGGAAAATCTGCCGCTGATTAAATCGTCACGCAGCGATGCGCGCTGACCTTTCGTAATTTTGTCGCCGCCGCGAACGAGTAAAACGCCGACTTCTTCAAACGTCTCGCGCACGGCGCAGACGATAAATTTCGCCAGCTCCGCGTCGGCGCAGTTTTCGACCTCTATACGGGCGTCTTCCTTATCGACTTTTCCGCCGGGAAAAGCGTGAAAACCGCCGAGAAACGGAATTTTCGGATTGCGCTGCGCCAGATAAACTTCCGGCGAGTTTTCGCGCAGCAGAATGACGGCTGCGGCGTCTTTTGGCGTTGCTTTCTCTTTCACATCTTTAATTTAACGCAAAGAGAGAAAGGAAGAAAATTAACCGCAGATTTACACGGATGAACGCGGATAATTTAATAGGATAGACGGAATAGACAGGATAAAAAGAAATTTCAACACTCATTGCGGCTTGCACAAAAACAGAAGGAAGAAAATTGTAAATTCTAAATTCTAAATTGTTTCGGATAAGGTTTTCCAAAGTAATTTAGAGTTTAGAATTTAAAGTTTGCTTTTTGCTCAATCCCGGTTTTTCCTGTTTTTGTGCAAAGCAATTCATTGTTTCAAATTATCCTGTAAATCCTTGCAAAGGCTGCTTTGAATCTTGTGTTTATCTGTGTCAATCTGTGGTTTCATTTCTTTACAGGAAAGGCAAAAATCGAATTTTCTAAAAATGATTCCAGTTTTTCTAATCGGCGGCGGCTGGCGCGCCGAAACTTTTTCGCAAACCTACGGAAGATTTCTCGAAGCCGCGACGCAAAACGCGAAACGGCGAATTGCAATCGTCGTCGCAGAAGAAGCGGACGCAGATGCAAGCCAACAATTTCTGAGGTTTCGCGAGGCGTTTGAAGCGGTCGGGTTAAATTCCGCCGACGCAATCGGTTTAATCGTTTCAGCCGCTAACCCGTTGACCGCTGAAAAGTTAGTCGCCGCGCAGCCGACCGGAATTTTCGTCTGCGGCGGTTTGACGCCCGCTTATTATGACGCGCTTTGTGTGGATAAATCGTGGCTCGGTTACCTGACCGAAAACAAAATTCCTTACGCGGGCTTTTCCGCGGGCGCTTCCGTGGCGGCGGAATATGCGATAATCGGCGGCTGGCGACGAAAAACGAATAATCGAATTGTCGAAGCGGCAAACGAAAATGCGGGCGAAGATTTGGATTTTTTAGACGTGCGGAAAGGTCTCGGATTAGTTCCGTTTGCGGTCGACGTTCACGCGACGCAATGGGGAACGCTTTCGCGGCTCGTTCATACGGTCGATGCGCGGCTTGCGCCGGAAGGCTGGGCGATTGACGAAAACACTTTGCTCGAAATCAAAAGAAACGAGGTTTGCATTTACGGCGCGGGCAACGCATATTATGTTCGGCGGCAAAACGAGAAAATTACCGTCGAAGTTTTTCAAACCGCCTGATGAGCGAGGAAATTGAATGAATTTTCCCAAAAACGCTTTCGCTTTATTTCTGATGTTTTCCGGTTTATTTTCAATGACGATGAACGCGCAGAATGTTTCGCCCAAAAACGAAGATAATTCCTTTCGCGAAGCCTACAAAAAATTCAAGCCGCTTTACGAGCGGGAATTAAAACAGGCGGGCATTGCCGGCGGCAGCTTCGTCTTTCTGAAAAACGGCGAAATTCCGGCAAAAGAGTTTTACGGCTCGGCAAATCTGGAAAAAAATCAGCCGGTGGACGAAAACACGATTTACCACTGGGCGTCGAACACCAAGCCTTTTACCGGAATCGCGATAATGCAATTGCGCGACCGCGGTTTGCTGAAGCTGGACGACGCGGCGATTAAATATCTGCCCGAGCTGAAATCGGTTCACAATCCTTTCGGCGATATGCAGGACATCACGATTCGGCAGCTGCTGAATCATTCGGCGGGCTTTCGCAATTCCACGTTTCCATACAAAAACGGCAAAGACTGGCAGCCGTTCGAGCCGACCGAATACGAGCAGGTCAAGGCGATGCTGCCGTTTACGGAAATTCTCTTTAAACCCGGCAGCCGTTACAGTTATTCAAATCTCGGCATCGTTTTTCTCGGTCAGATTATCGAGCGGCTGACGGGCGACGATTACGAAGTTTACGTCGATAAAAACATCCTGAAACCGCTGGAAATGTATCGCAGCTATTTCGACGCGACGCCGTATCATCTTCTCAAATACCGCTCGCACAGCTATTACATCGAAAACGGTAAGCGCACGACCGGCAGATTCGACGCCGATTCCGGCATCACGGTTTCAAACAGCGGTCTGAATTCGCCGCTGCCGGATATGATTAAATATCTGAGTTTTTTAACCGGTTCGGATGCGGGCAAAAAAGAAATCTACGACGGCATTCTGAAACGTTCCTCGCTCGAAGAAATGTTTCAGCCGACGCTTTCAGCGCCTCTGGACGCAAACGGGAATCGGGGATTTTCGACCGGCATCGGCTTGATTTTCTTTCTGGATAAAGGCAGCGGCGGCGAAACTTATCTCGGACACGGCGGCGACCAGAACGGATTTATCAGCTACATCGAGTTCAACCTGAAAAAAGGCACGGCTTCCATTCTGGTTTTCAACACGAATATCATTCTGCCCGAAAATACGCCGCCTGAAAAAGACACCGTCGGAAAGCTCAGAAAAGCCGTTCGCGCGCTGCACGAAAGCGCACGCTAGCCGCGCCGGATAATAAAAATATCGGCGCAGTCTTTTACAGAAAACTGCCCCGATATTTAATCATCGCTGCACCGAACTTTACGAAACTCCCTTACTTTTATCCCAGCTTCCCTGTAATTTTCTGAGCAAAACGATTTGCCCGCCGTGATGCGCGTTGTGAGCATTGACGTGCGCGAGCAGCGAAGCCCAGAGCGACTGGTTGGAAGCGGAAACCGGCTCGTCGAATTTGCTTTCATCGGCGGCTTCTAGCAGATTTCGCCACTCGGTCATTATCGCGTCGAATCTTTCGATTTCCGCCCGCCAGTCTTCTTCCGAAGCGTTTTCCGCGCCTGAAAAAGTCTCGTCGTTATTGGTCGTCGGGTAGACGTAATCTATTCCCTTGAAACGCTTTAGATACGCTTCATTGTAAAAATTCAGATGGCTCAGAATCTCCCAAATCGAATTATTTACGTTTTCCGGCTTCCACGCCGCCTGCTCCGCCGTCACATTTTGAAGAGCATTTTTCAGCGCGACAAACCAGCCGTTTTCATCGTAGCAAGCCGTAAATTGTTCTAGTAAGAGTTCTTTTGTCGTCATGGTAAATGCTTGTCAAAATTTCGATTAATAAAATTATTAATCTTCTAAATGAAAAAGTGTTTGTAACTCCTCATGCTTAGAAGTTTTAAGTTTTATCCAATATGCAAATCCTTTATGCTGTAATCTATAAACTCCTTTTTCTCCTTCTTTAGACAAAATTATGTGCCTTTCTCTTAGTGCTCGTATTGCATTATCTAAAGTTGAATCATTACCTTTGAACTTTTTTCTTATATCTCTTTTTGAAACCCACCCGTCTAAATTATTTGACATGATTCTTAAAACTTGTCGGTAACTTTCTTGTTGTATCTTGTTGTAAAAGTCATTTCGATAATATCTATCACCTATAACATCCAAAGCACCACGAGGAGAAAATGCACCTTCTTCAACGTCGACAATATCTATTATTTTGTCTGTATCATGCGCGAATGCAGAAAAACCAAATTGTTGTATAAAGTGAGGATACCCCTCAGAAAGATGTCTCAATAAGCCTCTTGCATCCTTTTCTATCTTGTATTCAGTTTTGTTTTCCCTGTTTGCTTTTGTAAGGCACATATCAATTACCGTGTCCACTTCATTATCGCTGAGTCTACTTAATATAATTTCTTCAAATAGACGAAGTGATGATTCATGACTTGACATTAAGACATCATGCAGATGTGGTAGTCCTGCTAGCCCAACCATTACTACATTGCAATTTCTCCTTTGTAATCGCTCTAACAATAATTTTAAGAAAGAACCTAATCCTAATTCTTTAGAACCATTGTCTGCTTCGTCAATTAATATAAGAATTCCGTCATAATGAATTTTAAAAATTGAATCCTCATCAGCAGAACAAATTCGACATGCTGTATCTGCCAAAGAGTATGAAAATTCTTCGATAACAGTTTCGTTTTGCTGTAGTGCGGTTTCATCTCTTAATTTAATTCCTGCAGCTTCAACTCTTTTAAGAAATCCCCAAGCATCTGCAAAAAATTTACGAGTAGGCTCATTTTTGGCGAGTTCCATTCTTAATCCCAATTCAATCTTTTTGAGTAGTCCTAATTGAGTTGTGCTTTGATCAATATCAGTATCTATAACCAAGAAACGCACGGTTTCTGCCTCACTTAAGTCGCCAATTGGAATATCGCCTTCCGCTACAGCCTTAACAAAATTCAATAGTGATGATTTACCAATACCCCTCTCACCGGTAATCATAAAATTCGATGGGCTTCCTGCACGAGTTTGAAGAAGATGAGTTTCTAATTTATCTAATTCTTCAAGACGTCCAACAAACATTCCAGAACTAATAGGTGAATTAGGTTTGAAAGGATTTATTTTAGCCATTTTAAATACCTTACAATAGTTTCTTTGCTCTCTTTATAACATTTTCAACCGTAAAGCCGTAATCGCGAAAAACGTCTTCGGCGGGCGCGCTCGCGCCGAATTTATCGACCGAAAGCGTATCGCCTTCCGTTCCGACATATTTTGCCCAGCCGAGCGAGACTCCCGCTTCGATTGCCAGCCGCGCCGTGACTTTTTTCGGCAAAACTTCTTCCCTGTATTTCGGCGGCTGCTCGTCGAAAAATTCCCAGCACGGCATCGAGACGACGCGCGTCGGCGTGTTTTGCGCGTTTAGCTGCTCGCGCGCCTGCATCGCCAGACCGACTTCCGAACCGGTCGCAATCAGAATCAGTTTCGGCTCGGTTTTATTGCCTTTTTTATCTTCGGCTTCGGCTAAAATATACGCGCCTTTGTGCAAGCCGCGCGCGTCGGCGTGTTTTTTGCGATCGATGACGGCGACTTTCTGGCGCGAAAGGGCAAAAGCGGTCGGCGCGTTTTTGCGTTTCAGAGCGGCGCGCCACGCTTCGCGGACTTCGTGCGCGTCGCACGGGCGAATCAGTGCGAGATTAGGAATCGCGCGCAGGGCGGCGAGATGTTCGACCGATTGGTGCGTCGGACCGTCTTCGCCGAGCCCGATTGAATCGTGCGTGAAAACGAAAACGACCTGAATATTTGAGAGCGCGGCGAGACGAATCGCCGGGCGCATATAATCGCTGAACGTCTGGAAAGTGCCGCCGTATGGAATCACGCTGCCGTAGAGCGCCATCCCGTTCATCGCCGCGCCCATCGCGTGCTCGCGGATGCCGAAATGAATGTTGCGCGCTTCGTATCCGCCCGCCTGAAAAGCCTGCGAAGTCTTTATATACGTGTTGTTTGAAGGCGTCAAATCAGCCGAGCCGCCGATTAATTGCGGGACGGCGTCGGCAATCGCGTTGATGACTTCGCCCGAAAAGGCGCGCGTCGCTTTCGCTTCCGGCTGGTCGAATTTCGGCAGAGATTTTTCCCAGCCGTCGGGCAGCTCGTTTTTGCGCGTGTCCTTTAACGTTTGCCCTAGTTCGGGAAATGCCTTTTCGTATTTTTTGACGAGCGCTTCCCAATCCTTTTCAAGTCGCGCGCCGTTTTTCACCGCTTCGCGGAATTTATTTAAAGCTTCTTTCGGGATGTGAAAATGCTTGTTTTCGTCCCATCCGAGATTGCGTTTCGTCTCCTTTACGGCTTCTTCGCCCGGTGCGTCCGAGTGCGCTTTCGACGTGCCCTGTTTGGGCATCCCGAAGCCGATAATCGTTTTCACGCGAATCAGCTTCGGCTTATCTTTAATCTTCTGCGCGTCCTTAATCGCCCTTTCAATCGCCTTTAAATCGTTGCCGTCTTCGACGACGGAAACGTGCCATCCGATTGCCTCAAAACGCCTGGTAACGTCTTCGGAAAAAGACAAATCCGTCGAGCCGTCAATCGTGATTTTATTGTCGTCGTAAAGATAAATCAGGTTGGCGAGCTTTAAATGCCCGGCTAGGCTCGCCGATTCGTAGCTGACGCCTTCCATCAAATCGCCGTCCGAAACAATCGCGTAGATAAAATGGTCGATTACCGGAAAGTTTTTCTGATTAAACTTTGCCGCCAGATGCGCCTGCGCGATGCCCATCCCGACGCCGTTGGCAAAGCCCTGCCCGAGCGGTCCGGTCGTGATTTCCACGCCCGGCGTCAGGATATTTTCGGGATGACCGGGCGTTTTCGAGTGCAGCTGGCGAAAGTTTTTCAGCTCGCTCAAAGGCAAATCGTAGCCCGTCAGATGCAGCAGTGAATAAATCAGCATCGAGCCGTGTCCGGCTGACAGCAGAAAGCGGTCGCGGTTAAACCATTTCGGATTTTTCGGATTGTGGCGCAGAAACTTCGTCCACAGAACGTAAGCCGCCGGAGCCATTCCCAAAGGCAAGCCCGGATGCCCGGAATTCGCCTTCTGCACGGCGTCGAGCGACAAGGTTCGGATGGTGTTGATGCAAAGCTGGTCTAAATCAATTTTCGTTTTCGTTGCGGTCATAAGTTTTACTTTTTCGGAAACAATTCTTTTATCTTTTGTTCGATTTCTTCACCTTTGATTATGTTCTGCACTTCGGATTCGTCAATAACTTGAATAATTTCCGCGCCTTGCGGAACAATATAAATTTTCGTGTATTCTTCGTCCGTTTCGGAAATCAAAAAGCTAATGCGCGCTCGGTCGATTTTTCTATAATTCAAATGTTTGGAAATTTCATTTAACGTTTGAATCTTTTTAGCCTTCGTCAGATTTTTGTCCAGTTTTAAAATGAAAAATCCTTCCGATGCCGGGTCATTTCTAAGCGCGACGAAAAAATTGTCGAGTCTACCGTATAAATCAATTTTAGACAGCTTACCGAAAGTGTCGAAAGGAAGAGGTAAGCCGCACCTGGGAATTTCCGGCGCTCCATCCTGCTGGGCGAAAGATACAAGACTGAAAGCTAAAATCAAAACAACGGTAAAAATTATTTGTTTCAGGATTTTTCCTCCATCGTTTTATTCGTCGGCTGAATTTATCAGTAGATTATAAAACTTTTCGTGTCGCGCGCGCGCCGTTCGGTAAATTGTATTTCGTTTTTTATCGAACTTAAATTCACGACCTTTCGGCGTTTCCAAATCTTCGATTGATTTTATTTTGCCAATTGTTTCGAGCGCAAGCAAAACCGCGCCGCGGCTTGACGCTTCGCGCGTGCCGGGCAGATTCAGATTCTGCGCCAGAACGTCGGCGATAATCTGCGTCCAGACGGGCGATTCGCGCAATGCGCCGCCGGAAGCGACGATTTCGCGGATTTTGCAAACGTCGCGTAACCGTTCGTAGATTTCCGCAAAGCGATAAGCGACCGCTTCGAGCGCCGCCTGCACGATGTCAATCCGGTCGGTCGCGGATTTCAAGCCGAGAATCGCGCCGCTCGCCTCTTCCGTGTAGCCGGTGCTTCTTTCTCCGGCGAGAAAGGGCAGAAACGTCAATCCGTGCGCGTCAGGCTCGCGCCTCGCAATTTCCGCTTCGGTTTTATCGTCGTCCGCCGGCAGCCGCAGATTGTCTTTCAGCCAGCGATACAAGCCGCCGCCGTCGCTCAGCGCGCCGCCCGTGATAACGCGTTTTCTGTCAATCCGGTAGCACCACAGCCCGTTCGGAATTTTCTCCGGCGGGCTGCCCTTGAAGGCGACGCGCATCGCGCCGCTCGTTCCAATCATCAGCGCGGCTTTCGATTTTTTCGCGCAGCCCGCGCCGATGTTGTTCGCCGCGCCGTCGCCGATTGCCGGAAACCACTGCGCGTTTTTTATTTTTTTCCAGCGACGCGCGTAAGTTTCGTTCAGGCGAAAAGTCTGCGAATCGTCCGCGACGACTTCCGGCAGATTTTCTTTTCCGATTTTCAAAAAACTCAGAATTTCATCGTCCCAGACGCATTTCCTGATGTCGAAAATTCCCGTTCCCGAAGCCATCGAAACGCTCGTCGCCGTCGTCTCCAGCAGCTTCAGCGCGACGAAATCGCTGAACGAAAGCCATTTCGTCGTTTTTTTGAAAATTGTCCTGTGCTCTTTTTGCAGCCAGAGCAGTTTTGCCGTCCAGTAGCTGGAATGAAAATGCGCGCCGGTTCGATTGTGAATCGCGTCTTCGTCAAATTTTTCGCGCCAGGCGGAAACGCATTTTCGGCTGCGCGTGTCAGCCCAGCCGAAAACCTTCGTCGTCGGCGCGCCTTTTTGGTCGATGCCGACCAGGCTGTGCCAGAACGACGAAACGGTGACCAGCCCGATTTCGTCTTGCGCCGAAATGTTTTTCGCTTTTTTCAGAACGCCGTCGACGGCTTCGACCACCTGGCGAAAGGCTTCGTCCGCGTCGATTTCCGCGCCGCCGTCTTCCGTTGCGGTCAGAACTCTTTCATTTTTCACCATCGTTTCGGGGGTAACGCGCGCTTTCTCGTCGTAAAGCGCGGCGCGGACGCTGGAAGTTCCGATGTCAATGGCTAAAACAAGCGGCGGCATTCGAGACTAAGTTTAATCGAAAACCGGTGTTAAAGAAAATGGCTTTGAATTTCGCGGTTTTGGTTTTATTATTTTCCGTATCCACGACGACGGCGGCAAAATCATCCTCAAAATCTGTCTTTGAAGGAGAAAGGGAAGGAAACGAATTTTAACGATGAAAAAATGTCAGAAGTGTAATTACGAAAATGCGGATTCGATGCGTTTTTGTCTGGAGTGCGGAACGCCGCTCGCGGACGCGCCGATTGTCATTAACTGGCAGGACAGCGGAACGCAGAAACAGTCGAACATCGAGACGGCATCGTTCGGCGAGAGCGTGCAGACGCACATCGGCGGGCGCTCGGATTTTCCGAATAATATTCCGAACATTTCGCAGGCGCAGCCGTCAGGCAGGCGCGGCAACAAAAAATTGTTTATCGCGCTAGGCGGCATTGCGGCTTTGTTTCTGCTGATTTTCGCCGCCGGTGCGGCAATCATCGGCTACAACCTGATTAACCAGCCGAAATCAGTCGTCTACGACCCGACGCCGACCGCTACGCCGACACGCTCGCCTGAAAAATCGCCGAAACTTTCGCTCGAAAAATCGCCTGCGGCGACGCCGGCGGATTCGCCGGACGATGATTCTCCGACGCCGAATCCGACCGAGACCAAAACCGAGCTTGACCGGATTTGGGTCGATTACAACGTGACCGAAAAAGGGCGGCTGGGAATGCGGATTCACGTCGACTGCACGGTGAAGGATATGAAAGGTGTCAGCTCTTACATAGCTCTCTATTTCCAGAAAAAAGACGGCACGAAGCTTTCTGCGAACAGCCGGGACTTTCGCAGTCAAGACGGGCGGGCGGCGGTTTACACGCTTCTGAAACCCGCTTATGATACTGCCGTTTATGAAGATTTGCAGTTTTTTATGCCGTATGAAGAATTTAATCTGAAGCGCGGCAGATACGATTTACAGATTGATGTGGATTTGATTTACGAAAGCGGCGAACCCATCGAACATATAACTCTCTACGATTTTGAATACGAGAAAACATAAGAGATTCAAGGCAAAAGGCAAAAGGCAAAAGTGAAGAAAACTGCTTCTTGTTACTTTTACCTTTTGCCTTTTACCTTTTGCCTTGCTTTACTTTCTCGCGTAGATTTTCACGCGCAGGTCGTCGTCGCCGTCAAGCTCTTTCGTTTCCTTCAGTTGAAAATCAGCCAGAAAATCGGGCGGCATAAAAGCGTCGGCGTTTTCGATTGTTTCGGGAATCTCGGTGACGAGCCATTTTTCGATTTCTCCGGCGAAAGCTTTATACGTTTGCGCGCCGCCGATAATAAACACGTCGCAGTTTAAATATTTCGTTAAAGCCGAAGCCTCATCTTTGCCGCGCAGAAGCAGAACGTTCGGCTGGTTTTCTATCGAATTCGAGCGGCTCAGGATAATATTCAACCTGCGCGGCAGGGGCTTGCCGATTGACCGCCACGTGTTAAAGCCCATCACGACGGCGCTGTCGAGCGTCGTCTGTTTAAAAAATTTCAGGTCCGACGAATAATGCCACGGCAGTTTTCCGTTTTTGCCGATGGCGAGATTACGCGCGACGGCGACAATTCCGATAATCATTTTATATTTTTGCGCCCTTGTAAACGGCGATTTCCGAGCCTTTAGCCACTAAAACCGATTTCGGATTTGCGCCGGTTAAAAAAGCGAACTTTTCGCCGTAAGTCGCGCCGAAATCAACCGCGATTTCCGCGTCGCCCGCTTCATACAAGCTCCATTTCGGATGCTCGACCTTGTATTCGTCCGTGCGTGCCGCGCCGCGTCTCGTGTAGCCCCAGTAATGCTCGATGATAAAAGATTCGTGCGAATCCGCCAAAGGCACGCCCGTTTCGTTTTGAAAATTAACTTTTACGCGGTTGGTTCTGCCACGTTTCAGCCAGAGATAAACCAGCTCGTTCTCGCGCTGCTCGTGGCGCATCTGCCAGGTCTCGTAAGGCTCGCCGTAGGCGTAGCGCGCGACATACGCAATCGCGAGGCGCGGTACGATTTCCTTGATAAAAACCACGCCGCGCCTTGTCTCGTTTTCGGTTTCTCTTTTCACGTAGAAGCGCAGATTGACTTCCAGAAAATCCGTGTGAAAAGGGATTTTAAAGCCGAGGACGCGCGTGTCGAAAAATTTGAAGGCGACGAGGCTAACGTAGCATTCACCGTTCCAGAAATCGAGCGTCGTGCCCTTCGGAACGAATTCTTCCAGCATTGCAGGCTCAATCAGGTAATTAGCCATCACCAAATCGAGCCATTTCGCAGTCAGGAATTTTCTCATAATCCAAGCCAAAACGACAAAAGGCAAAAAGCTGAAAATAAAGGATTTATTTTCTGTTTACTTTCGCCTTTCGTTCGCCCTTAGCCTTTAGCCTTTTAAACGGCGACGGGCGCGGCGATTTTGCCGTGCGATTTGTAAGCCGCGAGATTCAGATTTTCGTATTTGAAATTCGATAAGCCCGTTAAGCCTTTCAGGTTTTCCGCGTCTCTCAATTCCAGTTTCGGCAGCGGTAAAGGCACGCGCTTTAAAAGCTCTTCGACCTGTTCCAGATGATTTGAATAAATGTGCAAATCGCCGAAAGTGTGTATAAATTCGCCGACCTGCAAATCGCAGACGTGCGCGATTAAGTGCGTCAGAAGGGCGTAGGAGCTGATATTGAACGGGACGCCCAGAAAGGCGTCGGCGCTGCGCTGGTAGAGCTGGCAGTGAAGCGTCTTTCCGTTTTCGATTTTGAATTGAAACAGCGTGTGGCACGGCGGCAGAGCGACTTCGTCGCAGGTCGCCGGATTCCATCCCGTGACAATCAGGCGGCGCGAATTCGGATTCGTTTCGATTTCGCGAATCAATCTCGCAATCTGGTCGACGCCGTTCATCCGCGGGTAATCGCCGCCGAAGCTGCGCCACAGGTAGCCGTAAACCGGACCCAAATCCCCTTCTTCGCGCCCGAAACGCGCCGTTTGCTCCGGCGTCGCCCATTCCTGCCAGATGTCGACGCCGCGCGCGCGCAAATTTTTCTCGCTCGTATCGCCGCTCAGAAACCAGAAAAGCTCTTCGGCAACCCAGCGAAACGGCACACGCTTGGTCGTCACAATCGGGAAGCCCGCGCGCAAATCGAATCGCGTTTGATAGCCGAAAACCGAAATCGTGCCGACGCCCGTGCGGTCTTCGTGGCGAGCGCCGTTTTCCAGAATATGTCGTAAAAGCTCCTGATATTGTTTCATACTATTTTTTTATAGTCGGCGCGTTCGGCATCACAACAAATCCTAATCATCAATCTTTAATCTGACGGGCGACGCGCCGGCTTTCCTGATTGCGTCGGCGACCTTTACGACATCACGAAACCTGAAGGTGGGCGCGGATTTCAAAAAAACAGTTTTTTCTATTATGTTCGTGCCCTCGCGAAAAATCCCGTTCGCCGCGCGCCATTCAAACACTTCTCCGAGCGTTTTTACTAACTCTGAAGTTTCGTTCATCGTGCCTTTGAGTTCAGTGTTGAGAAATATTTTTCGGTCGGGTTTTATTTCGATCAGCAGCGTAAACGGGTTCGGTTTTAGAGGCTGGTCAGCCGGCTGGGATTCGGGCAGGTAGTGAAGATACGGATTGGTCGAATCGGTTGATGCTTCGATGTTTGCACAGCTATTTGTGGCGCTTCTTATCTGGTTGAGAACCTTGCCGACCGAGCCGAAACTCAAATTCGGGTCGAATTTGATTGTCAGGGCTGATTTTTTGTCCAGACCCGATAAAATTTCCTTTAGCGATGACAAAGGCTTGTTGTCGGCGAGAATTGTCGAGGCTTCTCTCGTCCGGCTGGTTACGGTCAGATTTAAATTTTCATCTATCGCGATTAACGAAACCGGGTCATCGCTCGACGCAGAAGAAATACAGCCCGTTTCAACTGACTGAACGGCGCTTTTTATCATAGCAATTTCTTTCTGCGGCTTTATCGCCCGGGTCGTCTTTTTCCCGGTCGAAGTCTTTTTTCCCGTCGAGGTCTTTGACCGGCTTTTCTGAGCGATGATTTCGGGAACTCCGCATAAGACGAAGACTGAAAGAATCGCGACGGCAGTAATAATGCCGATTTTCAGCGATTTCGAGGGAAAGAGTTTTCTGAGTCCGGTTTTCATCTTGTTTCTCCTTTTTGACTTAAAGCCTGCCCGTTTGTGAAAATTTCTCACTAAAGTTACCATATCTGTTCGGATTTCAACCAGTGAGAACCGCTTATGTCAGGTAAATTGGAAGTCAGTTTTAATTCCCCGCAATGCGGCTGGATGTCAATCGGTTTTGACGACGGCGCGAACGAGTTTCACACGACGACGGCGCACGCGCCGCACGAGCGCGCGCTGGCGGAGCTTTTGCGGATTTTGTCGGCTTTGCTCGATGCCGATTCCGCCGCGCCGCACGAATACGTTCTCGAATGGAATCGCAACCCGGAAGAATTCGATTTTCGTTTCCGGCGCGAGGGCGAAAACCTGCTGCTGGAAATTTATCAATATCCGAGCGAGGAGCGCGAGCCGGAAAATCGCGAAAAAGTCTTTGCGCACAAGGGAAATCTGCGCGACGTCGCCGAAGCGTTTCACAAAACTTTCACGCAGCTTTATCACGACCGCGACACGGACGAGTTCGAGTTTAACTGGCGGCAGCCGTTTCCGCTCGCCGAATTTGAAATTTTTGAATCCAATCTGAAATCCGCCTGACCTTAATCTTCGAGATGAACCGATAAATCAAAAATAATTTCAGCCGCCGGTAAGCCCGAACGCACGAATTGTGAAAATGTTCTTATTCGTGCTATTTGTGTTATTCGCGGCTGATTTAAAATGAAGGAAAAACTTTTGGATTTTTTAGCCTGCCCGAAATGCGGCGGCGACATTTTGCTTTGCTACGCGGGCAAATACGAAGACCGGGAAATTATCGAAGGCGTTTTGTCGTGCAAAAAATGCCTGCGCGAATACAAGGTCGTTCGCGGCGTTCCGCGCTTCGCCGATTTGTCGAAAATCGAGCAGGACAAAGCCGAAACCGCCGCCAGCTTCGGCTGGGAGTGGACGCATTTCACACAGGCTGACGAAAAATACGCCGCGCAGTTTTTAGGCTGGATTCAGCCGGTCAAAGAAGATTTTTTTAAAGATAAAATCGTGCTGGAAGGCGGCTGCGGGAAAGGTCGCCACACGACGCTGGCGGCGAGCTGGGGCGCACGCGAAGTCGTCGGAATCGATTTGAGCGCGGCGGTCGAACCGGCGTTTCAGGCAACGCGGCATTTGCCGAACGCGCATATCGTGCAAGCGGATATTTTCAGGCTGCCGCTGAAACGCATCTTCGATTACGCTTTCGCGGTCGGTGTTCTGCATCATACGCCCGACCCGAAGCGCGCTTTTCTGTCGCTGGCATCGAAAGTAAAAAAAGGCGGCGCGCTTTCGGCTTGGGTTTACGGCGCGGAAAACAACGAATGGATTACCCGCTACGTCAACCCGGTTCGCGAGGGTTTTACCTCGAAAATCAGCCAGCGGACG
>JALZHR010000097.1 GCA_030860665.1 Acidobacteriota bacterium | reverse complement strand
GTTGACCAAAGGGCATCGGTCAACTAAACGAGCGACGCGTGCAACTGACCAGGCGGCGTTGGTCAATGACCGGAACGGCTCGTGCAGTTGACCGATGCCCTTTGGTCAACGCGATGAATGAAAATATCTACGGCGGCGGTTAGATTCGACACAAGGACGCGAGAAGCACAAAGAAAGATTAGCCGCGAAAGAACGCGAGCGCCGAAATCGCTTTATCGAAATGCGGCTTCTGCCAAGTCGGTTTTGCATCTTCCCTCGCGTTCGTTGCGCCTTTGTGTTGAAAGATGATTTTCTGTTGTTAATCGGAAAAGGAATGTGGATAATGAAAGCGGAAAATTTTCCGCTCGCTTCATAATCCATTTTTCGTCGAGGTCAAAATGCAGAATACGGAGTTTCGCACGGGCGTGATTCGCCCGGTCGAGTGTTTCAGGGAAGGTTACGAATTAATCAAAGACCAATATTGGCTGTTTTTCGCCATCGTTTTAGTGGGAATGCTGATTGCCGGAATCATCCCGTTCGGCTTGGCGCTCGGCGCGATGTTCTGCGGCGTTTACTATTGTATGTTTCAGAAAATGAACGGTCGGCGGGTCGAGTTTGAAGGGCTGTTCAAAGGCTTTAATTATTTCGTTCCGGGGCTGGTCGCCACGCTCATATTGATTATTCCCGCCGTGATTTCGGCAATATTCGTTTACGCCTCGATGTTCGCGATGATTTTCGCCTCGATGGACAGCCGCGGCAATATCGACGAGCGCGCGCTCTGGGGAATTATCGGGACGATTTTCGTCGAAGCGATTGCGATTTGGCTGGTTCTCGGCTCGCTGCACGTTTTTCTGATGTTCGCGTATCCGCTGATTGTCGAAAGAAATATGAGCGGCTGGGAGGCTTTTAAATTGAGCGCGCGCGCCGGGTGGGCAAATCTTTCGGGCGTGACGGGCTTGATTCTGATTGAGTTCGTGATGGGCGTCGCGGCATACGTGCTGACGATTTTCCTGTTCGGACTGGGCGTTTATCTGGTGCTGCCGGTAATGTTTGCGGGCGTTCTGGTCGCTTACCGCAAAGTTTTTCCCGCGCCGCAGGGCTTTTCGCCGCCGCCGGATGCGTTTTGAACGCCGGAAAGTTATAATCGGCTTATGAAAGCAAATTTTACAAAAGTCGATTCGACCGAAAAACTCGACGAGCTTTTTCAAAAATCGCACGAAGCTCCCGTGCTGGTTTTCAAACACTCGACGACCTGCCCGATTAGCGCCGCCGCCTACCGCCAAATCGAAGACATCGACGGCGAGGTGAACATCGTCATCGTGCAGACGGCGCGCGGCGTTTCAAACGAGCTTGCCAACCGCACCGGAATCCGCCACGAATCGCCGCAGGCAATCGTCCTGAAAGACGGCAAACCCGTCTATCACGCGGCGCACTACAGCGTGCAGGCGGACGAAATTAACGGAAAACTGAAAACTGATAGTTGAGAACTGAGAACTGAGAACTGATAGTTAATTATTCAGAATTAAAAGCTGACGGCTGATAGCTGACGGCTGACCGCTATTCTCAGTTCTCAGTTCTCAGTTAATTTTATGATAGAGCCGCTGCAAATCATCGAAGAATCGGATTCGGAGCTGACGATTGTCTGGTCGGACGAAACCGAGCGAATTTATAACGCGCCGGGTTTGCGCCGCGCCTGCCCGTGCGCCAGCTGCATCGACGAATGGACGGGCGCGAAAAGACTCAAAGACGAAAGCGTCAGCGACGATTTGACGATAAAAAACGTCGCCGTCGTCGGTCGCTACGCATTGAATTTTCGCTTCTCCGACGGTCACGAAACCGGAATCTACAGCTTCAAATATCTGAAGGAAATGGGAAATTAGGAAGTTAGGGAAATTTAGGAAATAGGAAATAGGAAATAGGAAATAGGAAATTAAGGAAATAGGAAATAGGAAATTAAGAGAATAAGAAGATTTGTCGATTTCCGCAATGTTTTAAATTTCCGCCTTCCCTCTTTCCCTAATTTCCTTAATTTCCTATTTCCCTAATTTCCTGCTTCCTTAATTTCCGTAATTTCCTCGCGGCTTGTGGTAAAATATCCTTATTATGTTGCAGGAACGCGATATTTTTGACGAAAAGCCGGAAACCAAACGCGCCAATTACGTCTGCCCGCATTGTCGCCAGGCGAACGACTACGACGTTCGCTGGCTCAAACGCGTGAAAAAGAGAAACCCGCCGCGCCAGATGAACGAGCACGAGCGCGCGCGCTTTAACAAATCACGCGATTATATGGTGCGCGTCGATGATATGCTGATGTGCAAAAATATGCGCTGCCGCCGCCGTTTCGAGATTCCGAGCTTTCAAACCGTAGTCTTTATTTGAGAAAGTGATAGGTGATAAGTGATAGGTGATAGGGAAAACAAATTCTCCTTATCACCTATCACTTTCAGTATGATATTCTTTTCTTAAAGCAGCAGCAGCAGCAGCAGCAGATTATCAAGGAGGAATTATTCAGAATGCCAACGAAACCGAGCGAAAATCCCGAATATTACGAATACGCGCCCGTCGCCAGCGAGGATGTGCAGGATTTGATGAAAGACGAAATCAGCAGCGCGCCGCGCGCCCCGCAGGAATTGCGCGAACGACTTCGTGAACACAATTCGTCGTCTCCGGCGGACTCGGGCGGCGATATTGACGCGTCGTGGGAAGAGGTCGAAGATTCCGGCTCGGAAGCCGTCGGCGGTCATAACCCGACGCCCGACCAATCGGACGTCGAAGCCAACGCTCACGCCATCGGCATCGACTTTCAGGACAACGAACCGCTCGACCTGCTGGACAAAATCGAAAAACGCGACCGCAACCGTTTTGAGCTGGACGAAAACTCTAAAGAAGGCGATATGATTTAACATTTATCATTGAACATTTATCATTTATCACCGAGCATTTATCATTGCGCGTTTAACCGCCTGCAAATGATAAATGCTCAAGTTTTATTGATAAATGTTCAATGATAAATGATAAATGTTCAATGTCTGACGAGGTTTTCCGCCAGTCTGGTCAGCTCGACCGGCTCGATCGGCTTTGACGTGTGCACCTGATAGCCCGCTTCGAGCGCCTGACGGCGGTCTTCGGCGCGGGCGTAAGCCGTCAGCGCGATTGCCGGAATCTGCCGCCCGCGCCCGGTTTCTTTTTCCCAGGCGCGGATTTTCCGTATTAGCGTGTAGCCGTCCTCGCCGGGCATTCCGATATCGGAAACAATCAGATGCGGCGGCAGTTTCTTAATCTTTTCGAGCGCCTCGGCGGACGAAGCGGCGGTTTCCACGACGGCGCGGCAATTCTCGAAAACCAGCTGCAGCAGCTCGCGCGTGTTGTCCTCGTCGTCAATTATTAAAATCTGCAAATCGTTTAATAACGGGTAATCGGCGTGAAATCCATCTTCGCCGTCCGCCGCGATTTCCTTTTCCCGCTCGCCCCTGCCGGGCAGAGCCATCGACGGCAGGCGCACGGTAAAGGTCGCGCCTTTGCCCTCGCCTTCGCTCTCGACCTCGACCGTGCCGCCGTGCAGCTCGACCAGATGACGAACAATCGCCAAGCCCAGTCCAAGCCCGGTAAAATGCCGCGTAATCGAGCCGTCCGCCTGGCGAAAACGGTCGAAGACGAACGGCAGAAAATCGCGGCTGATGCCTCTGCCGTTGTCGCGGACGATGATTTCGAGATGCTGCGCGTCGCTTTGCTCGGGCAGAACGATTTCGACCGCGCCGCCTTTGGGCGTAAATTTGATGGCGTTCGACAAAAGATTCCAGATTATCTGCTGCAAACGGTCGGCGTCGCCGGAAAGCATCGCGATGTTCGGCTTAATAATCGCGTGCAGCTCGATTCCTTTCGCTTCCGCCGCCGGGCGCACGGTTTCGACGGCGGCGTTGATGACCGGAATTATATTGACGGGCTGGACGCTCAGGTTGAGCTTGCCGCTGATGATGCGCGAAACGTCGAGCAAGTCTTCTATCAACTGCGACTGCGATTTCGCGCCGCGCTCGATGGCTTCGAGCGCACGCGCGCGGTTTGCGCCCGAAAGATTGCCTTCGCGCAGCATCGTTATCCAGCCGATAATCGAATTGAGCGGCGTTCGCAGCTCGTGTGAGACGGTGGCGAGAAATTCGTCTTTCAGGCGATTCGATTCCTCAGCCTGAAGGCGCAGCGACTGTTCCAAATCGAGCTGCCGCTCGCGCTCGCGCTCGTCCTTTTTGCGCTCGGTCACGTCGACGTGCGCGGCGATGCAGCTGACCACGTTTCCGTCCTCGTCGAAAACGGGCGCGGCGTAGCTGTAAATCGTGACGACGTTTCCGTCCGCCCGTAAAATGTCCGTTTCGTCGTCGAGAATCGTTCTTTTTTCGCTGACGGCGCGCTGCATCGGCAGCTCGTGCGGCTCAAGCTCGCGCCCGTCTTTCAGATGTTTATACGGGACGTTTCGGGCGTTGCCGGGATTGACGGAAATATTGTCGCCCGCCTCGATGCCGAGAATGCGGGCGAGCGCCGGGTTGGCGCTGATGACGTCGCAGTTCGCGTCGCCGGCGACCGCGATGCCGACCGGCGCGATGTCGAAAATCGTCTGCAATTCCTTGATGCGGATGTTCAGATTGTGATTGAGATTTTTAATCGCCAGCTCCGATTCCTTGCGCGCCGTGATGTCGTAATTGACGCCGAATAACCGCTCGGCGGCGCTGCCCTTTCCGGCGCCCCGAATTATCTGTCCCTGCGAGGCAATCCAGCGTACCGCGCCGTCAGGTCGGCGGACGCGAAACTCGTGGTAGAATTCATCGCCGCCTTCGTCAATCGCCTTTCGGACTTTCGCCATCGAAGGCTCGCGGTCTTCGGGCAGCATATAATCGAGCCAGTTTTCCAGGGTTGCTTCCTGAGCGCCGGTTTCCAGCCCGAGCAATTCGTAGATGCCTTCCGACCATTCGACTTTACCGGTTTTCAAATCCCATTCCCAGATGCCGACGCCGGTAAATTTCTGCGCCAGCTGCGAGCGGTTTTCACTGCGCTCCGATTCGCTTTGCGCGAGCCGGAGCAGGCTGTGCGCCCGCTTGCGCTCGCCGGCGAGCCAGCTTATAAAAACGCCCGTCGCGACAAACAGACTCATCTGCACGATGTCTCTCGGATGCGAGAGCGCCAGCGCATTCTGCGGAAACATTATAAAGAAATTTATGGTCAGAGCGCCGAGCAGCGTCGTCGCCAGCCCCGCGCCGAAGCCGCCGAACATCGCGGAAAAGACGATGGCGGGAAACATCGTGATGAACGGCACGTCTTCTTCAATCACAGGCGTTAGAGCCGAGCGCAGCGCCAGAGCCGCCGCCGTCGATATAACCGCCGCGCCGTAACGCGTCAAAAAGCTTCTTTTGATAATCTCCATTCTCGTTTTGCCCGCTTGCCGGTCGCCGCCGATTTAAAAGCGATGAAATATTGATTGTTATCTGCTGCCGCTGCTGCTACTGCTGCCGTCTGAGGTGGAAAGCGAAAGAATTTCAAGCCCGAATCCCGAGTAAGACAAAGAAAAATCAACCGCGGACTTTCGCAGATAAACGCAGATAAAAATGAAGTTTACAGGATGAGCAGCCTTCGCCGCCTGATAAACGAGAATAATATAAAATATTTTTATCCCTGTTTATCCTGCCATCCCGGTTAATTCTCGTGTTTATCCGTGTCAATCGGCGGCTGAAATAAAGCGTTTTCAGTCCTTATAAATCTCGACGACCGGCTTGCCGTCGCTGTTGATATAGGCGCGATACATTCCCTCGGTGTTAAAGGAAATGCCGATGTTGCCGAATTTATCAATCGCAATCACGCCGCCGTCGCCGCCGAGCGCCTTGACCTTGTTCAGCACCGAATCGGCGGCTTGCTGAATCGGCTGCCCGCGATATTCCATCTGCGCGGAAATATCGCGCGCCACGCCGAGACGAATAAAAAACTCGCCCCAGCCCGTCGCCGAAACGGCGCACGTCTCGTTGTTGGCGTAAGTTCCCGCGCCGATAATCGGAGCGTCGCCGACGCGCCCGAATTTTTTGTAAGTCATTCCGCCCGTGGAAGTTCCCGCCGCCAGATTGCCGTCTTTATCGAGCGCGACCGCGCCGACCGTGCCGAATTTATTATAGGCAAGCTCGCGCAGCGGCGGCTGCGAGTCGAGAGTCGAGAGTCGAGAGTCGAAAGAGTTTTCCGTCTGACTTTGGGCTTTGGGCTTCGGGCTTCGAGCTTTTTTCTCTTTTTCCTTTTCCTCTTTGATGATTCTTTGCAGGCTGTCCCAGCGTTCCTGCGTCCAGAAATATTTTTCGTCGACCAGCTCGATTCGCTGCTCTCTGGCAAATTTTTCCGCGCCGTCGCCGACCATCATCACGTGCGGCGATTTTTCCATTACGGCGCGCGCCAGCGTAATCGGGTTTTTGACGCGATGCAGCCCGGCGACCGCGCCCGCCTTCAGCGTTTTGCCTTCCATAATCGAAGCGTCCAGCTCGTTTTTGCCGTCGGCGGTAAAGACCGCGCCCTTTCCGGCGTTGAACAGCGGCGAATCTTCCAGAATGCGAATGGCGGTCTCGACGGCGTCAAGCCCGCTTTTACCGTTTTGCAAAGCTCTATATCCGGCGAGCACGGCTTCTTCGAGCTTGCGCCGGTATTCGGCTTCTTTTTCCGGCGAGAGCGAGCCGCGCTTAATCACGCCCGCGCCGCCGTGGATGACAAAACCGAGACGCGGATTCTGCGGCGATTGAAGCTGCTGGATTTCCGCTCCGCCGCGCTTCTGCGCCGTAACCGGCAGCAGGAAAAGGACGACGATTAACAGTAAAGATAAGATGTTTTTCATTTAGACCCCGTTTTCGCAGGCGGCTCGGCTCGGCTCGGCTCGGCTGGCGTCGCCTTAATTCGCCGCCGGTTTCTTCGACTCGCGCCAGATGCGCGGCAAGCTGAAAATTTTCTGAGAAAAGCTGGTATGCGCGCGACGCTTAAAAACATCATAATTCTGCCGCTCGATTTCGTCCAGAATTTTCGCGTAAATCCGCGCCGCCAGCAAAACCGAAAAACGCGCGTCCTTTTCCAGCAGCGCGATGCCCTTTTCCGATTTTTTGTAAAACTCGCGCGCGCGGCGGATTTCAAATTTCATCAGCTCTATAAAATTTTCGTCCGCGCGGCTCTCGAAAATCTGATTTTCGGAAACGCCGAATTTTCGCAAATCTTCGGCGGGCAGATAAATCCGGTTCATCGATGCGTCTTCGCCGACGTCGCGCAGAATGTTTGTCAGCTGCATCGCGATTCCGAGCGCCTCGGCGTATTCGGGAGCGTTTTCGTCGGTGTAGCCGAAAATTTCCGAGCTCATCAAACCGACCGTCGAGGCGACGCGGTAACAGTAAACGTAAAGCTCGTCAAAGGTTTCGTAGCGTTTGACGTGCGTGTCCATCAAAACGCCTTTCATCAGTTCGAGCGGCAGAGCCTGCGGAATCTTGTAGGTTTTCAGAAGGTCGCGCCAGGCGAGCAGAACCAAATTCCGGTCTTCGGTTTCGGGCTGGCGGCTGACCGCCGACGGCTGACCGCCGTAAAGCTCGTCGAGCTTCGCTTTCCAGTTTTCCACCGCCGCGCCGGCTTCGCGTTCATTATCGACGCCGCCGTTTTCGTCAACTTCGTCATCGACGTGGCGGCACAAAGCGTAAAGAGCGTAAATCGGCAGCCGTTTCGGCGCGGGCAGAAACTTCGCGGCGAAATAAAAGCTTTTGGCGTGAATTCTGGTGACGCTCCGGCAATATTCGTAAGCCTTTTCGATTTCGGGAGACATTAAACCCTTTGATGATTCTCTGTGACGGCTTCGGCGGAAATAAATCGAAACGCCGACGCTGAACTCTAAACTGGTGTAAACTCTAAACTTTTTTCGGAATATACGGCTGTAAACCGGTTACGTGTTTAGAGTTTGAAATTTACGGTTTCCTTTCTTTAGTTTCCGCGCAAAGCCGTTTTTACTTTTGGCTTTACGTTACGCTTTTCTCTCCGCCAGATAATCGGTGAGCTGTATCAGACAGCTGCGCGCCTCGGAAGGCGGAAAGTTTTCGACCAGAATGCGCTTGGCTTCTTCGATTAAGCCTCTGAGCTGTCGCTGCGACGAACCGGCGTCGCGGCTTAAGACGAAAGTTTTTTGATTGAAAAGCGCGCCGTCTTCTTCGAGGTCGAGCAAATCGTCGGAAAGCTGGTAGGCGTCGCCCAAAAGCTCGGCAAAACGCGACAGCGCGCTCAGTTCCAGATAATCCGCGCCCGCCAGGATTGCGCCGATTCTTAAAGCCAGCCGCATCAGCGCCGAAGTCTTCAGGTTTCTGACCGATTCGTCGGCGTAACTTCTCGCCGACGCCGCTTCGCCCGCGCCGCTTTTTCCTTTCGCCAGCGCCAAATCCAGCGATTGCCCGCCGACCATTCCGCCCGCGCCGACGCATTCGACGATTTCGGCGTGCGCGGCGACGGCGCGTTCGGGCATCGAAGCGTGATTGACGAAAACCAAGCCGTAAGCGGCGTTCAGAAAAGCGATGCCGACCAGCAGGGATAAGCCTTCGCCGAAATGCAGGTGCAGAGATTTTTTTCCGCGCCGCACGGAGGCGTTGTCCATCGCGGGCAAATCGTCGAAAATCAGCGAGCTGGTGTGAATGTATTCGACCGCAATCGCGGCGGGCAGAACCGGCTGCGCGCGACCGCCGGTCAGCTCCGCGCCGAGCAGGGTCAGAACGGGACGCAGGCGCTTGCCGCCGGGAAACAAGGCGTATTCGATTGCCCGGTTGAATTCGGTTTCGATTTCCGGCGGCGCGAGCGGCAAAAATTTTTGCAGCGCGTCCTCAATCTGCGGCTTCGTCCGCTCGACGTATTGCCACAAATCGGCGACGTTATTTTGAGTTTCTATGCTTTCTCCCATCAATTAGCAACCGTTTGTCCAAAAATTGGCGACGTATTTGACTAATTTCCCGTCCTCAGTCGCCGGTGAAGAAAGAAAAAGCCTGCGGTCTCTAACGTTGTAATGCCAGCTCAAATCCAAATAAAAATCCGGCTTTCCGTCACGGTCTAAATCGCCAGCCCAGTAAAGATACCAGAAACAATCATTGCAGCCTTCTTCGGACAGGTAATTCAAAATCTGCTCTTTGCCGTCGCTGCGCCGCGCGAGAATCAGCTTCGAGCCTTTTCCCAGATATTCTTCGCGGCTGATTTTATTTTCCACCTTGAGAGTGTAAACTTCGCCGTTAAATTCAAAATCTCTGCGGTAGCCGTTTTTCAACTGCTCCAAATCTTCCTGCCCGTGGTCGCTGAAAAGCGTTTTGACTTCGCCGTCGCCGAGCATTTTCGCATTTTTCACCAGAAAAACCGTTTGACCGCCGCCTTTGACCGCGACGCTTTTGCCCGTTTTTATACTCGTATCTTCACCGTCGACGATTTCATCGTGCTCGCGGCGCACGATTAATTTTGTCCTGCGCAGATAATACCCGTCCTTTTCTCTAAAAAGTCCGAGCCAGGTTTCGCCCGATTTCGCCTGAATCTGGTCGCCGTGAAAGCCTTCGCCCGTTTCCAGAAGTTTTATTTTCAATTTGGAATCGTCTTCCTCTTTCCAGTCCCCGTTTTCGCGCGTTGTTTCCGGTTTGCCCGGCGGCTCTTCGGCGACGGCGGCGGGCAAAGCTTTCGGAACTTCGAGCCGGATTTTCTCCCGCACAATCTGTTTCGTCGCGGGCGACGAAACGGATGCGTGACCGATGAGAAAAGTGACGAATAATATACAGGCGGAAGTTTTTGTGATTTTCATAACTCACCTTAAGCCTCGGCTTTCTGCGAAATTGTTTCCCTGTAAAATTCAAAAGCGCGCGCCGCTAAATCGCCGTGAACCGTCACGCGAAACGGGTGCTTGGCGACGAAGCTGGGCACTCTGACGACTTTCGCGCCGAGCCTTTCCAGCGTTTCGGCGATTTCTTCGTCCGGCGGCTCGGAGATTTGAAAATTTTCCGAAGCGCGCTTAAACGCGCCGCGCAAGCGGTCGAGCGCCAGCTCGCGCTCAGCCAGAATTTTCCCGCGCGCCTGAAATTCGCCCAGCGCGTAAAGCGCCAGTTTTCCAAGCCCCGCATTTTCCGTTCGCGTTTCAAAAAGATTCGGCTGATTCATTTTTTCTCGGCTCAAACTTCTGGAATTTTAACATAGCTTCGCCCGATTATTAATGTGGATTTCAACAGCGGCGGCAAGGGCTTTTGCGGTTTTGCAGTAAATGCTACACTGACAGCTAAATTTATGAGCGAGTCAAATACAGGAAAATTTCGCGTCGGACTCGGCGTTTCCGGCGGAATCGCCGCTTACAAAGCGATTGAAGTTTTGCGCCTGCTGCAAAAAGCGGGCTGCGAGGTGCGCGTGGCGATGACGCGGCACGCGACGGAATTTATCCAGCCTTTGACGTTTCGCGCGCTGACCGAAAGCTTCGTTCTGGTCGACGATTACGCGCCGGAAAATCCCGACCCGATCGCGCACATAAATTTTTCGCAGAACATAGATTTGCTGCTGATTGTTCCGGCGACCGCCAACATTCTCGCCAAATTCGCGGGCGGCATAGCCGACGATTTTTTAAGCTCGACCTATCTCGCCTCGACCGCGCCGGTGCTGGTCGCGCCCGCGATGAACACGACGATGTGGTTTCACCCGGCGACGCAGCGCAACATCGAAAAACTGAAAAAAGACGGCGTTCTGTTCGTCGAGCCGGTTTCGGGCGAATTAGCCTGCAAAACCGTTGGAACGGGAAAACTGGAAGACGCGGAGAATATAGCGGTTCAGGCATTAAGGCTTTTAGTCGAGAGTCGGGAGTCGAGAGTCGAGAGCGAAAATCAGACTTCCGACTCTCTATCTT
>JALZHR010000096.1 GCA_030860665.1 Acidobacteriota bacterium | reverse complement strand
GGCGCAAACGGCGCGGGCAAAACGACGACGTTTTATATGATGACCGGCTTGGAGACAGCCGAGCGCGGCAGTATTTTCCTGAGCGGTCAAAACGTGACGACGCTGCCGATGTATCTGCGCGCGCGGCTCGGGCTCGGCTACCTGCCGCAGGAGCCTTCGATTTTTCGCAAAATGAGCGCCGAGCAAAACATCCTCGCCGTGCTGGAAACGATGAAAATCTCGCGCGCCGACCGCTTTGCCCGTCTCGAAGAGCTGTTGGAAGAATTCGGCGTGGCGCACGTTCGCAAAACGCGCGGCGACGCACTCTCGGGCGGCGAGCGGCGGCGCGTCGAGATTGCCCGATGCCTGGCGACCGAGCCGCAGTTTATTCTGCTGGACGAGCCGTTTGCCGGAATCGACCCGATTGCAATCGACGAAATCCGCGAGATTATTCTTTATCTGAAAAGCCGCGGCATCGGCATTTTAATCACCGACCACAACGTCCGCGAAACGCTCGGCATCACCGACCGCGCCTATATTATGGCGGAAGGCAAAATCCTGCGCACCGGCAAGCCCGCCGATTTGGTGCAGGACGCCGAAGTCCGCCGCCTTTACCTGGGCGAAAGATTTAGCCTATAGGAATTACGAATTACGAATTACGAATTACGAATTAAAAGAATATTTTCTTTACTCGTAATTCGTAATTCGTAATTCGTAATTTGTTTTTACCTCTCTTACTTTTTCCGTTTAAAATCGGTATAATCTTTTCAGGTAGCAAACAAAGGGAAGCGAACCGAAACTGAACAAAATATGTCGTCATTAAAACTGACTCAAAGTCTGAAACAGCAAATGGTCTTGACTCCGCAGCTTCGACAGCGGATAGAAATGTTGCAGATGACTAGCCTCGAACTCACCGATTTGATTCAGCAGGAAATGATAGCCAACCCGGTTCTGGAGGAAGTGACCAATGACGAGGAAGTGCAGGAAATTTCCGAGAGAATCCTCGACCAGAATTCCAACGGCTATGAGGAATCTTATGAAAACGGTTATGACGACAACGGCGGCGGCGGCGGAATAGCGGACGCGGCTCAGAAATCGCTCGCCGATTATGAAAATTTTACGCCCGAAGCGGGCAGCGAAAACGGCTTTAAGGATGACGAAATAGAGGCTTACGGCGACGACGTCGCGCGCGAGGGAACGGGCGACGCGTTTGAAGAAGTCGATTTCGGGCGCGAGTTTCAGGATTATCTCGACCCCGGATACAAAACGCAGGAAATCGAATACAAGGAAGACGCGCCGAGCATCGAGCAGTTTCTGACGCGGACGGAATCGCTGACCGAGCATCTGGAATGGCAGCTTAATCTCCAGCAAATCAGCGAGGAACTCGAAGAAGCCGGAATCTGTATCATCGGAAATCTCGACGAAGACGGGCGTTTGAGCGCCACCAACGAGGAAATCGGCGAGATGTGCGGCGCGAGCGTCGAGCTGGTCGAAAAAGCCAGGCAAATCGTTTTAAAGCTCGACCCGATAGGATGCGGCGCGCGCACGGTGCAGGAATGCCTGCTGGCGCAGCTTGAAGTCAACGGCGAGGGCGAGAGCCTGGCGGCTGATTTGGTCAAAAATCATTTGCAGGATTTGCAGCCGCACCGGCTTCAGCATTTGTCGAAACAGACGGGCATCGAGTTGAACGCGCTGAACGAGGAAATCAACAAAATTCGCGGGCTCGACCCGTATCCGGGCAGGCGCTTTTCGTCGGAAGAGCCGATTTTCGTCTCGCCCGAAGTTTACATCGAAAAGCTCGAAGACGACTACGTTATTTATTTCACCGACGACGGCAGCCCGCGCCTGCGCATCAGCCCGAATCTGCAGAGAATGGTTGACCAGCCGGATACTAGCAAGGAAACGAAAGATTTTATTAAAGAAAAATTGCGCTCGGCGGTCGATTTATTGAGAAACATCGAGCACCGGCGGCAGACGATTTATCGCGTCGTCGAATGTATCGTCCAGCGCCAGCGCGATTTTCTGGACAAGGGCGTCGAGCACATCAAACCGATGATGCTCAAGGACGTGGCGGAAGACATCGGGATGCATCTTTCGACCGTCTCGCGCGTCGTCAACCGCAAATACGCGCACACGCCGCAGGGCGTCATCGAGCTGCGCCGCTTTTTCTCCGAGGGAATGCTGAACGAGGACGGCGAGGAAGTTTCGACGCGTATTTTAAAATTGAGAATCAAGAAAATGATCGAAGACGAAGACACGAAAAAGCCGCTGACCGACGACGAAATCGCCAAAATCCTGAGCAAGGAAGGCGTCAAACTGTCGCGCCGGACAGTGGCGAAATACCGCGACCAGATGCAGATTCCCGGCTCGCGCGAGCGCCGCGCGGTGGTCTGACGAAAGAGAAGAACCGCCGAAACGCTGTGCGCCCGACAGACGG
>JALZHR010000079.1 GCA_030860665.1 Acidobacteriota bacterium | reverse complement strand
GTGTAGATGTCGTTCAGATACATCGCCAGCGGGTCGTCCGATTTTTCGCCGATTCTAAAGGCGACGGTCGGCGAGGTCGGCGTGATAATGGCGTCGCATCTCTCGAAAGCAATTTGAAAATCCTGTTTTAAAAGCGTCCGCACCTTTTGCGCCTTCGCGTAATAAGCGTCGTAATAACCGCTCGACAAAACGTAGGTTCCGAGCATAATCCGGCGTTTGACTTCCGCGCCGAAGCCTTCCTCGCGCGTCTTGAAATACATCTCGCGCAAGCCGCCCGCTTCTTCCGCCCGGAAACCGTAGCGCACGCCGTCGAAGCGCGCCAGATTCGACGACGCTTCAGCCGTGGCGATGATGTAATAAACGGCGATGCCGTATTTGACGCGCGGCAGCTCGACGTCGACGATTTCCGCGCCCAGACTGCGATAATTTTCGATTGACCGCTCGACGGCGTCTCGCACCTCTTCGTCCAAGCCTTCGCCGAAAAGCGCGCGCGGAACGCCGATTTTCAAGCCTTTTACGTCTTTTTCCAATTCAGCCGAGTAATTCGGAACGGGCACGTCAGCCGTCGTCGCGTCGTATTTATCGCGCCCGGCGATGATTTCCATAACTTCCGCCACGTCGCGCGCCGTCTGACCGAAAACGCCGATTTGGTCGAGCGACGAGCCGAAAGCTACAAGCCCGTAACGCGAAACTCTGCCGTATGTCGGCTTGATGCCGAAAACGCCGCAAAATGAGGCGGGCTGGCGAATCGAGCCGCCCGTGTCCGAACCGAGAGAAGCGCGAACGACGCCCGAAGCCACCGCCACAGCCGAGCCGCCGGAGCTTCCGCCCGGAACTCTGTCCGTGTCCCAGGGATTTCGGACGACGCCGAACGCGGAATTTTCGTTTGACGAACCCATCGCGAATTCGTCCATATTCGTTTTGCCGACGATGATTGCGCCCGCCCGGTTCAGTTTTTCGACGACCGTCGCATTATATTGCGGGCGGTAGCCGCCGAGAATCTGCGAGCCGCACGAAACCTGCGACCAATCGGTGCAGATGTTGTCTTTGACGGCGACGGCAAAGCCGTTTAAATTGCCTTTTTCGCCGCCTTCACCGGCGGAATTGTTCTCGATTTCCTCGACGCGCCTCAAGGCGTAGTCGCGCTCGATGGTCAGAAACGAATTCAAGGTTTCGTTCAGTTTTTCGGCGTTGTCTAAAGTTTTTTCGACGGAGTTTCTTATTTCGCTCATTGAAAAATTAATGGTTCAGGATATTTTGTAAATTGCTCGTATTATTGGAAATATTGCCAATCAGCCATTCCTCGCTCTGCCTGACGGCTTCGACCCGTATCTCGCGCTGCTCGCTGCGCGCGTCGTCTTTCCAGAAAAGCAAAACCTGCAATTCGGTTTTGTCCGGCGCAACCGTTTTACAGCCGCCGACGCGAAACGCCTTCGGCAAATCGTCGCCGGGCGTCAGCGTGAACGGGTCCGAACCGGTCAGAAACTTCTGCAAAAGCCGGGCTAAATCCGGCGTCAGATATTTCTCGCGCGCCCGCAAGTTTTCGGGCGTAAATTTCATATCGCCGCCGAAATGCTGCGAGTAAAATTCCCGCACCGTCTGCCGCGCCGCCGTGCATTCGGGCGATTCGAGATTCGGAACGCTGCAAGACAGTGAGCAGCAAGCAGTAAGCAGTAAGCAGTAGAACATGATTCTCCGCCAACTGACTGCTAACCTCTCACTGCTCACTGCTCGCTTCATAAAACTTTCGGCACGCGGAAATGTCCCGAATGCGCGTCGGGCGCCTGGTCGAGCGCGAGCTTTTGTCCCAGAGATTCGTGCGGCACGTCGTCGCGGTCGGCATCGGTCGCCGCGCTTTCCCGCGTCAAGCCGCCGATTGCCGGTTCAACGGCTTCCGTATCGAGTTCGTTTAATTGCTCGACATAGGCGACGATGCTGTTCATCTGCGGCGTGTAAAGCGCCACTTCCTCGTCGGTGATTTCCAGATGCGCGAGCTTCGCTACTTTTCTAACGTCCATTACGATTCCAGCCCTCTAAAAAAATCTTCAAAAAGGTCTTCGATATTTCTTGCGCCGTGAATGACGCGATATATTTCCGCGCCGTTTTCGATTGGAAAATAAAAAATAAGGTAATTCTTAAACGGGAAACTCCGAAGATTAAGAACAAATTCGTCGTGCGCCCGTCCAATTTCAGGATTTTCAGCAAGCATCCGAAATTTTTGGGTTAAATCTTTGATTAGGCGATTCGCCGAGTCTACATTGTTCGCCGAGATATAATCCCAAATTTCTTCAAGGTCGGCTTCAGCCAGGTGGGCAATTTTAACTTCCGCCATTCATTTTCCTTTTTTTGCTTTGAGTTTCTCCATACCCCGGCGAATAATTTCATCAGCTAATTCTTCGGGTGAATTATAAGTTGTGAATCTGCCTTCCCGCATATCGTCGATGCCTTTCTGCACTTCGCGGCGCAGTTCTTCGAGGCGGATGCGCTTTAATTCGTCCTGTTCTTTGAGCAGGCGCAAGCCCTCGCGGACGACTTCGCCGGGCGACGCGTATTTGCCGGATTTCACTTTCTCGTTAATCAGATTTTCGAGTTCGGGCGTTAATGTGATATTCATCTTTGACCTCAAGCTGAATTTTAGCAGAATCGCGGGTGAATTTCCGTCCGCGTTATTTCATATTCTTTTTTCGCGCCAGGCAGCTTCCGGCGGCGAGCAGGAACTGGTAGCGCAGGTTTTCGTCCTTGATACGGTCGGCGGCGCGGCGCATCTGCGGCGTCACCTGTTCGAGCGCGACTTGCCGCTGCCGCTCGTCGTCAAGCGCTTTTTTCTGAGATTTCGCGCGTTCCTCTTTGACGGTTTCCTCGTCTACCCGGAATTCTATAAAAGTAACGAGCGGCTGTTCGAGTGTCGAATTTAATTTAAAAATCATCTGCCCGCTCAGATGTTCGAGGTGTTTTTTCCACGTTTCGCTCATCACGGCGACAATCAGGTGTTTCTGAAAAAGCCGGAGCGGAACGGCGTGCTCGCGCAAGCCTTCGCCCGCGATGCGCCGCCACGCGGCGAAAACGACCGCCTGCCGCAGGCTTTCGTTGTCTTCCATTTGTCTCAGGAGCGCGGGCAGCGCGCGAAAAAGCTCATTCATTGGTCATTGAACATTTATCATTTATCATTTAAACAGATACAAATGTTAAATGTTAAATGATAAATGTTCAATGATAAATCTTCCAAAATTGATTTTAGCCTCGGGCAGCCCGCGCCGCGCCGAGATTTTGACGGCGGTCGGCTGGCAGTTTACAAAGCGGGTCGCCGACATTGACGAATCCGAACTGCCCGGCGAAACGCCGGAAAATTACGTGCAGCGATTGGCGCGCGAGAAAGCCGAAGCCGTCGCGCGGCTTCTTTCCGAACAGGAAGAAAACGTGCTGGTTTTAGGCGCGGACACGACCGTCGTGATTAACGACGAAATTATCGGCAAGCCGTCCGATTTCGCCGAAGCGCGCGAGATGCTCGGAAAGCTTTCCGGCAACCGCCACGACGTTTTGACGGGCGTGGCGCTGGTGAAAGTTTCCGCCCGGCAACTTGAAACGCGCGTCGCTTTTGAAAGAACGAGCGTGAAATTTGCGGAAATGAGCGAAGCGGAAATCGGGTTTTTAGTCGAAAAGGGCGAGCCGCTCGACAAAGCCGGAGCGTATGCCGTGCAGGCGCAGGCGGCGCTGTTTATCGAGGGCATCGAAGGCGATTACTGGAACGTCGTCGGCTTGCCGGTTCACCTGGTTTATCGCTTAATGCTGAATTTTAATAACAGCTACGATGATTATAATTCGCCTTGAATCTCCATCTGCCGTTCCTTTTCCGGAATGTGTATAGCATATCTCTGAAACAATGCGGGTAATAACCTGAGAAATGGACTTTAACGGCATACTTTCTTATGTCAAAGTTCTCGAAACTAAGATGAACGGATGAATTCCGGGCTTCTTTCGGAGAAACCAATTTAAGGCTTAAGCCTTTGACGCGAGGGAAATTCCTTTGAAGCTGCGGCGGAATATTTTTAGTTGAAAGAAGGAGAGATTTTTCGGATAACCTGCTGAAGTCTCTGCGAAAATCCTTATTCTGCAAAATCAGTCTTATAATTTCGCGCTTGTCCCGGAGCGAAAGTTTCGATTGACGTTTTTGGGGAAAAATCTCAACATTCCCGGCGAGAGTAAAAATCAGAATAAATAATGAGTAGCCGAAGAATTTTGAAAGCATACCTTTGATTTGACACCGGCACGGCGAAAAAGTTCCATAAAAAATGACGAGCCTTTTTAAGACTCGTCATTAGGTTTTTTAGATTTCGATTCTTTTTATAAAAGCCTGTCAATTGCCTGAGAAATCGAAGTTGCCAGATTGTCGGTCGCCGCTTCGTCCGGGTCTAAACCGGCGTAAGGCTCAGAGGGCTTGCCGTCGCGGTCAATCACGACGAACGAGGGAAGCTGGTCGACTTTAAATCTTTTTAAAGTCGTCGCGCCGTCCGCGTCGCGCAGGATTGTGGCGGTCATTTTGTTGCGAGTCGCAAAGCCGCGCACCGCCGCGTCGTCAGCAAAGTTTTTCGATTTGGCGTTTGCCGAATCGGTCGTGACGAAATAAATCACCACGTCGCTCGACGAATATTTTTTCGATAATTTGTTAACGATTGCCGCCTGCTGTTTCGACAGCGGCAGCCACGACGCGCCGATTGCCAGCACGACGACTTTTCCGCGCTGCGCGTCAATCGAAACCGTTCCGCCGTCGAGCGACGGAAGACTCACGTTCTGCGCCGTCGAAGCGGTCGCGAAAGCGATAACCAGAGCTAAAATTCCGAATAAAGATTTAATGTTTTTCATATAGTTGAATGCTATTTCCGGCATCAGTCAATTAGATGCAGACCGGCGTCGTTTTACTGCTTTCGATTAAGAATCATATTGTCGATTAAGCGCACTTTTCCGAAGCGGGCGGCGACGGCAATCAGCGTCGGTTTGTCGTCGATTTTTTCGACCGGCTCAAGCGTTTCGTTATCGACAATCTCGACGTAATCGAGGTCTGCAAGCGGCTCGGTCTGTATCTTTTCGCGGATGATTTCGGCAAGCCGCCCGGCGTTGCGCTCGCCTTCGCGGAAAGCCAGTTTCGCTTTGCGCAAAGCCTGATAAATAATCGAAGCCCTTTGTCTTTCCTCGTCCGTGAGATAGGCGTTGCGCGAGGACATCGCCAGCCCGTTTTCCTCGCGGACAATCGGCAGCAAGATGATTTCCGCGTCGAACCCCAAATCGCGCGTCAAACGCTTGATGACGGCTGCCTGCTGCGCGTCTTTCTGCCCGAAAAAGGCGAAATCCGGGCGAATCGTGTTGAAAAGAATCGTTACGACCGTCGCCACGCCGCGAAAATGACCGGGGCGCGAGATGCCTTCCATCGTCTCGGTCAAGCCTTCGACGTAGACATAGGTCGAAAAGCCTTCCGGGTAAATCTCCTCGGTGTCGGGCGCGAAAATGTAATCGACCTGATATTCCGTCAAAAGCGCGGCGTCGGCGGTCAAATCGCGCGGGTATTTCTCAAAATCCTCGCCGCGCCCGAACTGCGCCGGGTTGACGAAAATCGAGACGATAACGACGTCGCACATCTGCCGCGCCTCGGCGACCAGCGACAAATGTCCTTCGTGCAGCGCGCCCATCGTCGGCACCAGTCCGATTGTTTTGTTTTCGCGCCGCAGCTTCCGCGTCAGTGACGCCATTCGCGGGCGGCGATTGATGATTTCCATAAACAGATGAAAATTTAATCCAACCAGACTTCCGTTCCGATTGGCACTTGTTCTTTGTCTGTAGCCTGTAAAATACAATTATAAGCCGGCTCGTTTTTTTTCAAATCTTCGACGCTGGAAAATGACGGAAAAGGAATCTCTAAAACGGCTTCCACTCTGAAAACGCTGCCGTCCGGTCTGACGAGCGGGACGACGCTCGATTTCGGCAGGCTGGTTTCTTTCGGAATTGCCGGAGATAAAATCAAGCCTCGCCCGTTAATATCAAACGTATCTTCGACTTTGAAGAGAAGAGTTTTCATTTTTCCAGCTCTTTTTTCGTTTCTTCCGGCAAGCCGTAGGATTCCTTTTCGCTCGGGTAATCGCCGCTTTTGACGTCCGCCATCCATTCGGTAATCGCCGAATTCATCACCTCGCGGATGTTCGCATACTGGCGGACGAAGCGCGGCTGGCGTCCGAAGGTAAAGCCGACGAGGTCGTGCAAAACCAGAACCTGTATGTCACATTCGCGCCCCGCGCCGATGCCGATGGTCGAGATTTTCAGCTCGCGCGTCATAATCTCGGCGATTTCGCGCGGAATCAGTTCGAGGACGATGGCGAAAGCTCCGGCTTCTTCCAACGCTTTGGCGTCTTCAATCAGGCGTTTCGCCGCGTCCAGCGTTTTGCCCTGCACGCGATAGCCGCCGAGTTTATAGACCGACTGCGGCGTCAAGCCGATGTGCGCGACGACCGGGATTTCTTCATCGACAAGCCGCTTGACCAAATCGACGCGGTTGCGCCCGCCTTCCAGCTTGACGGCTTCCGCGCCGCCGTATTTCATCAGGCGCAGGGCGTTGCGCACGCTCTCGTCCTCGTTGACGTGATAGCTGCCGTAAGGCATATCGGCGATGACCATCGCGCGCTCGGTCGCGCGCTTGACGGCGATGGTGGCGGAGACTATTTCGTCCAGCGAGACGGGAATCGTGTTGCCGTAGCCGTGGATGACGTTGCCGATGCTGTCGCCGACCAGAATCATATCGACGCCCGCTTCATCGACGATGCGCGCCGTCGGGTAATCGTAAGCGGTCAGGCAGACCAGCTTTTCGCCTTTTTCCTTAGCGGCGCGAATCGCGGGCAGATAAACTTTTTCCGGTTTGTCGGGCTGCAAATATGCCATGTTATTTAATGCAAAACGCAAAATGCAAAATGCAAAATTTGCGGAAATAAATGCGATTATCGCAAGTTAAAACCGAATGTCAAATTAATTTTGCATTTTGCATTTTGCGTTTTGCGTTGGTTACGGTTTCCAGCGCCTGACCATCGACGTGTCGGCGGTGTGCTCCAGCAGCTCCTGAATCGTTTGATTGATGCCGGGATGAACCAGTTTCGGCTCAAGCTCGGCGAGCGGCACGAGCACGAAGCGGCGCTGGTGCAGGCGCGGGTGCGGGATGGTCAGAAACGGCGATTGATATTGCAGGTTGCCGTAGAAAAGCAAATCCAAATCGACCGTGCGCGGCGCTTTTTCGTTTTTCTGCATTCTGCCGAGCAGGTATTCGATGCGAATCATCCGCGCCATCATCTGTTCGGGCGTGATGCCGGTAACGCGCGCTTCGGCGACCATATTCAGAAACAAGCCGTGATTTTCGACGCCGACCGGCTCGGTTTCGTAAATCGCCGACAGGCGGTTGACCTCGAAATTCGCTTCCAGCATCGCGCGCACGCCGAGCAGGAGATTTCCGGCGCGGTCGCCGAGGTTCGAGCCGAGCGAAATATAGGCTGTTACGGATTCGTTTTTCACGATTTAAGTTTCGCCGTCGGAATAAATAAATAAAACGAAACAAGTTTGCGAGAAAACGGGCGAAAGTGCAAGTTTTAAACGTTTGCGAGCGATATAAAGACTCAATCGACGCCCGCCAATCAGCATTCGAGCCGGGAATCGAGAAAATCCGCCAGTCGTGTGAAAGATTCTGCTTCCGGGCTTCACGCTTTTCCAACCTGCGCGCCGCGTGATAAATCGTCATTTGCGGACTGGAAATCGTTATTCGCGGGTTGAAAATCGTCGTTCGCGGCGAAAAATCGCTTTTTCAGCCTGTTTCAGTCGCCGCATACGATGTTTCGACGACCGCTTGCGGAAAATTTTCGCCGCAGGCGATGTTTCGATTATCGCTAGCAGCGCTGCGGTTATCGCCTGCGCCCGCCCGGCGGCGTTTGTAAGTGCCCGCAAATCAATTGTTATTGTATTTTTCGGCGATAAATGATTCAATTAAGCTGTTGAAACTTTTAATCCAGCAATGCGTTTAAAGAAGCTTACGGCGCATTCGGGCGGATAGAGTGTTCCGTCCTGACAAAAATGACACGCAGAAAATTTCGCAACAATCCGCGCAGCAGTGAACCGACTGCGCAACGCTCCTTTCAAGAATACATCTTGAACCAACCCGCGCCGCAAACTTCGCGCAACGAGCTTTTACGATTGATTCGCGGCGGCGAAGACACCTATCTCGAACTCAAAATCAAGCTTTCTAACCCGGAACGCATCGCGCAGGAAATCGTCGCGCTGGCAAACACGGCGGGCGGCATAATGGTTTTCGGCGTGACCGACCAGCTCAGGATTGAAGGCGTCGATTACGCCGAAGACGTGCAGGACGAGCTGGCGCGCATCTGCCGCGACGAGATTTACCCGCCGCTCGTGCCGCTGATTGATATGGTTTATTTCGACAGCGGCAGGCGCGTCGTGGTGCTGGAAATCGAAGGCAAGCGCCGCCCGTATCGAACGCGCGACGGGCGTTTCTACCTGCGCATCGGGACGGAAAAACGAGAGGCTTCGCGCGAGGAGCTGTCGATGTTTCTGGAAGAAATCCGCCCGCTCGGATATGAGAACATTCCCGTTATCGGCGCGCAGGAAAGCGACATCGACGACGCACTTTTGTGGAGCTTCGCCAAAGCCTTTGAGGACGACGCCAACGGGCGTTTCACCTACAACACCGCCGAATTTTTAAAACGCGATTTGCTGCTCGCCGTCGGCAACACGGACGAATTTATCCCGACGGTCGCCGCCGTGCTGCTGTTCGGCAAAAACGAGCGCGTCGCCGAGCTTTTGCCGCGCTCGACCGTCACGGCGATTCGCTATTCGGGCGAGACGACCGCCGCGCCCGTCGTCGAAAAAGCCGAGCTGAAGGGAAATCTGCTGACGCTTTTCGAGTCGTCCGTCAGCTTTGTCAAACGCTACGGCGATTTGTGGAACGAGAAGCCGAGAATCAAATCCGACAACGGCTTTTCGCCAATCCTGGCTCGCGCCAATTATTCGCAGAGCGTGATTTACGAAGCAATCGTCAATGCGCTGGCGCATCGCGATTTGGCGCTGCGCGATTCGCAGACGCGGATTCTAATCTTCGACAATTCAATCGAAATCATCAACCCGCGCCGGACGGGCGGTTTCGTGCCGCCTGCCTCGCGCGCCATCCGCTACGGCATCACGCAGCGGCTAAACCCGCAAATCGCGGCGATTTTCTCGAATCCCGCTTATGAAGCAAACCTGACGAAAAGCTCGCTCCCGCAGCTCCTGCGCCAGGCTCGCGAGTTTTCCGGCAAACGCCCGGAAATCTACACCAGCGGCGACGAGTTCAGATTGAAGATTTACGGCAAATAGGTCTATCAATGCAAAATGCAAAATGCAAAATGCAAAATATCAGGAAGAAGATTTAAGAATTAGATTAATCCTTCCATTTTGCACTTTGCATTTTGCATTTTGCATTATCAACGCATTTTGCGTTGATAGACTTATTTTTTCTTCTCGTCTTTCGCGGCGTTGTAGAACGGGCGATGCTGGACGATGTATTCTTTTTCCTCGTAGATGCCGTCGCCGTTGACGTCGACCTTGACTTCGAGCTTGTATTTTTTCCCGTCGCGCGGCTTTTCGCCCGCGTCGTAGGCGAGGCTGTATTGATTTCGCAGAAGCGAGTTAATCGAGTTGAGAATCGAGGGCAGCTCCGATTCGAAAGTCATCTCGAAATGCTGTCCGCCGGATTCTTTGGCGAAAGTGTTCAGGATGTTTTTCGCCTGTAGAAAGCTCAATCTGCCGGGCGTCCCGTTAATGCTGTCGGTCGCGTCCAGATACGGCTCATACATTTTGTAAAAAAGATTTCCGGTGCTGATGATGTAAATCGGAACGCCGGTGTTCTGGATGATTTTGCGAACCTGGTCGTAATTGGTTTTGCTGAAAGTGTTGAGTCCGGAAGCGACCAGAATAATGGCGCGGCGCTTTGCCTTGACCGCGACCATTCCGCTGTATTCGGACGTTTCCTCTTTGGAGTCCTCGAGCACGACCGAATCGGCGCGCCCGCCGATAAGCGAGAATTTCAGCGAGTCGAAAAGATTATTTTCGCGAAACGCCGGGTAATTTTTCAGCAGAATATCGACCGTCGCGCGCAGGCGGTTCGGGTCGTTGGTAAAATCGGTAATCGGCGTCGGGCGAATATCGAAGGCGATGACCGACGCGTAATCGTCCGGCGCTTTGATGAATCTTGAAAGAAAATAAGCGACCGGGCGAATCACCTCGTTTTTTCCCTGCTCGAAAGTTCCGCGCGTGCCCGCCCTGCCGAAAACTTCCGACCATTTGCTGTATTCGACGACGAGCGAAACCGTAATCGGCGCTTCGGGCATCGCAAAATTGGTGATGTCCTGCTTGACGCCGTTTTCAAAGACGGCAAAGTTTTCTTTTTTCAAGCCGGTGATGATTTGCCCGGATTTCTTGTTGTAAACCACCGCGTCGACGTTGACGACGTTCGTGACGATTTTAACCACCTCGTCGTCCGCGACGGCGTTTTTTTCCTCTTCGGCGCGTTTACGTTCCTCTTCTTCCTTTTTCAGCTCTTCCTCGGTTTTCGGAGTCGGGCGCTGATTTCTCTTTTGATTGCCTTTCGGCGTATCGGGGCGTTGCGGCTTCGCCTGAGCGAAAAGCGACGGCGCGCCGACGGCGATAAGCAGAGATAAAATTACACTTATCGAAAAAATACGATTAAGGAGACTTGATTGCATATTGATACCTTTCTTCTGCGGAAAATCTACGGTCTTAGATTCAGATTTTCCGCTTTTAGTTGGAAGAAGTAAACAACGCAAAACGCAAAATGCAAAATGCAAAATGGAAGAAGAAATTTAATCTTAAATTCCAATTCCTAATATTTTGCATTTTGCATTTTGCATTTTGCATTAATTAACGCAGAGCGTTAATTTAACGGTTCGATTTCAATCGTCACTTCAAACGAGCCGGAATTGTCGTTCAGGTTATTTTCGTTGATGCCGAGAAACAGCATTCCGTCGCGCGTCGCCGTAAATTCGCGCGCCGCGCCGATGAAAATAAAATCGTTGTTGTCGTCGCCGATGACGGCAATCAAGCCGCCGGTCGCTTCAGCCGGCAGCAGCTTTTTATCGTCAGCCAGCGATTTGATGCCTTCGGGCTTGGCGTAATTGCCGCCGCCGAGGCTGATTTGACCGCGCCCGAAAACGCGGAATTTCTGCCCTTTTTTGACGTGAAAGCCGGAATTCGTCCAGCCGTTCGCCGTGTTGTCGGCGAGCACTTTCACGTTCAACTGAATCGGTTTGGGTCGCTGCGTCGTCGTGGTCGGCGTCGTGGTCGGCGTCGTATTTGAGTTGTTGCTGCTGACGGGCGTCGTCGTGTTCGTCGAATTAACGTTCGGCGTCGAGTTGGTGTATGAAGGCGAGCTGGTGACGTTCGAGTCGATGCTGCCGCCGCCGCCGTTGCCGTTATTGCCGGACGGCTGAGGATTGTTGTTGGTTTTGCCGACGATTATGACGTTCGGATTATTGTTCGCATTCGTATTGGCTGGAACGGTCGTGTTATTCGCCGGATTGGTCTGCGGTCGCGGGTTCTGCGTCGTCGGGCTGGAAAGCTTAATCGGATTCGTCGTCGCGGCGGAGCCGACGGTCGAGCCGAGCGGCATCGAATCGAATTCGACCGCTTCGACCTCGTCAGCGAAAAAAGTCATCTGCCGCGAGCGCGAGCCGTCGCCGATCGAG
>JALZHR010000418.1 GCA_030860665.1 Acidobacteriota bacterium | reverse complement strand
CGTATGCCGAGGCTCGTGCCGATGGGGTGGCCGTACTGTAGGACGAACTCGCCCGCCGGGATGTCGCGCGTGGCGAAACGATGACCGGGCGGGACGGTTTGTTTCAGAACCACAATGTCTCGATTGGGCAGAGTCACCGCCAGCCCTTTATAAGTTTCGCCTTTGACGACCGCCACGTTGTCTTCGGGGCTGACGATAATCGCGTATTCGCCGATTGGAGCGGCTGTTTCCGTATAAGTATTCGACATATATTTATATAAAGTTTAATTAGTCAGAACATCCGGTAAAATCAACGACCTGACGTTCCGGTGAAGACGTATCCACAAGCCGGGATTTTCGTCGAGCTGTTTTTCCAGCTCGCTTTCGTTTTCGTATAATTCGGTTTCGATTAATCGTTTAAAGCTGGCGCGCTTGGCGGGCGCGGTCGAAGCGTCGACGATTGACTGCACGATTTTTCTCGCGCCGAGGATTGCCGCCGGACCTAACGTCAGAATATGCGTCGCGCTGCGGCACTCGGTTTCGTCGGCTTCGGAGATTTCGCTGCCGCCGACTTTGAATTTGTTGATGTGATGTTCCAGAATGCTCGGCGAAATCGGGATGACGCCCGCAATGTCGGCAAACGTCGCGCCCGAATCCGGCTTGATATACGCCAGATGCGAAGCGGCTTCGGCTTCCGGTCCCAAGCCGAGAAAGAAAATGTCGATGCCGCCTAAGGCTTCGAGTTTTTCCAGATATTTTATCAGCTCGCCTTCCAGATCGTCGGTGTCCGTGTTCATCGGCGTAAAGCTCTTGATTTTTTCAAAAAACCTGTCGCCGAGCAAGCGCTCGAAATCGCGGACGAAGCTCAAGCCGTTGTTCATCCGCATCGGCGCGAGCGCATCCTGCGTGAAAACGTGCAGGCGCGCGAGCAGCTCGTCCAGCTCGCCGGTCTGCGATAATTTATTGATGATTTTATACATCGCCTGCGCGCCGCGACCGCCGAGCAGAATAATGACTATGTCGCCCGTTTTCGTTTTTGAATAGGATATAAGCTCGTCGAGCATCGCCTGCCCGACCGCTTCCTCGCTTTCCAGCACCTCGAATTCAAACACCGGTTTGGGATTGATGAACGACTTTAAATCCGTATCGCCCGTGTATCCGAGCCAGACGTTATTTCCGGCTTCCCGGCGATTTATTATTTTTTTGGCGAAACTTTGTGTTGATGACATCTTTTTGAACCTGAGAACATTTTAATTGGTTTAACCAATTTAATGCAATTCTGATTTTACGATTTTTGGGCAAAAAATCGCCCGACATTTAATAATCTACTAAAATCCAAGTAAAAAGTAAAGATTTTTGACTTGACAATTCATCTGCCGGTGCTGCAAACTACTAAAATAATTACCGAATGGTATTACCTTTGCTTTATTTTTCTTAAAAGAGTCCCGAAATTTATTTTATGAGCTATGCCAAATTTGATTTGAGCGGCAAGACTGCCGTCGTCATCGGCGGAACATCCGGCATCGGTCGCGCCATCGCGCACGGATTAGCCGAATCGGGCGCGACGGTCGTCCCGACTTCGCATCTGGAAGAACACGTCGAAGAAACCGCCGCCGAGTTTGAAGCCGCCGGACGCCGCACGATTCGCGTCGTCTCGGACGTCACCGACCGCGATTCGCTGGAAAACCTGCTGGACAAAAGCGTGGAAGCGTTTGGACAAATCCATATCCTGATTAATTCGGCGGGCATTACCAAGCGCCACCCGACGCTGGATTTTCCCGAAGAAGACTGGAATCGCATTATGGACATCAACCTGAACGGAACTTTGCGCGCCTGTCAGGTTTTCGGGCGTCATATGATAGAAAACGGCTACGGGCGCATCGTCAATATCGCTTCGCTTTCGACTTTCGTTTCGCTTTTCGAGGTCGCGGCTTACGCGGCGAGCAAGGCGGCGGTCGCGTCCCTGACGAAATCGCTGGCAATCGAATGGGCGAAACACGGCATTAACGTTAACGCCATCGCGCCGGGCAATTTCCCGACGCCTTTAAACAGACAGCTTTTGCTGGAAACCGACCGCGGGCGCGAATTTCTGACGCGCACGCCGATGAAACGCTTCGGTCAGGTCGAAGAGCTGGCGGGCGCGGCGATTTATCTCTCGTCCGACGCGGCGAGCTACACGACCGGCTCGGTGATGGTCGTCGACGGCGGATTTCTGGCTTCGGGCGTGAATCAATAGAAGGAAATTTTACCGTAGATGAACGCAGATAAACGCAGATTAAAACAGGAATTACAGGATAAAAATAAATCCGTGTCTTTCCGCGCCGATTCTTCATTTCAAATCTGTTCTTATCTGCGTTTATCTGCGTCCGTCCGCGGCAAAATTTCTTTCGGTTTCTACCCGCCCGCTACCGCAGGCGGTTCTGACTTTGTTGCGTGAACAGCGAGATTGAAATCAAAACCGAAAGGCTGCAAAAGATGCTGGCTCAGGAAAATCTGGGCGGCGTTTTGCTGAACGCGCAGCATAATTTCGCGTGGCTGACGGGCGGAAAATCGAACGGCATTAATCTGAGCACGGAAAACGGCGCGTGTTTTCTGCTGATTCGGCGCGACGGGAAAAGATTCGTCCTGGCGAACAATATCGAGATGACACGTTTTCTGACCGAGGAGATTTCCGAAACGGATTTCGAGCCAATCGAGTTTTCGTGGCAGGAAGAAAAGGCTTCGGGAAATTTTATCTTTGAAAAAGCGAAGGCTCTTTTGCCGCCGGAAAACGCCGGATTGATTTCGGATTTGCCTTTAAATCCTTCAATTCGCGCGGTCGAAGGCTTAATCGCGCGCTGCCGCTACGAATTGACGGACGCGGAAATCGAAAGATACCGCCGTTTGGGAAAAGACGCGGGCGCGGCAATCGGAAATTTATTTGAAAATTTAAAGCCGGGCGAAACCGAGACGGAAATCGCCCGCAAGGTGCGCGGCGCTCTCGCCGCCTATAACATCAACCCGGTCGTCACCTTAATCGGCGCGGACGAGAGAATCGAAAAATTCCGCCACCCGGTTCCGAACGCCGCGAGCGTCTGGAAAAAAGTTTTGCTGATTGCGGTCTGCGCCAAACGGGAAGGCTTAATTGCCAACCTGACGCGCATCGCCTGCATCGGAAAAATTCCCGACGAATTAAGACGCCGAACCGAAGCGACCGCTTACGTTTACGCGAAAGTGCTTGCCGAAACCAAACCCGGCGCGAGCGGCGCGAAGCTTTATGAAATTGCCGCCGCCGCTTACGCCGAAAAAGGCTTCGCGGGCGAGATAAACCGGCATCATCAGGGCGGCGCGACCGGATACAAAACGCGCGACTGGGTGGCGCATCCGGCGGCAAACTCGGATATTGTCTTTGAAAATCAGGCTTTCGCCTGGAATCCGAGCGTTACGGGAACAAAAACGGAAGAAACCTGTCTGGTTTTTTCCGACGGCAGCGCCCCTGAGACGATTACGCAATCGGCAAACTTTCCGCAGATTGCGATTGAAATCGACGGGCGCGAATATCTTTCTCCCGATATTTTGAGTTTATAAACGGAAAATCCGACAAGATGTCTGAAAAATAAAGGCTTTGACCGCCAGGTTTCGAGCGCCGCCGCGTGATTTATTTCATTACGGCTCGAAATTTACGGCTCGAAATTTGTAATTTAACCGCTGCCGTCAGACAGGTTTCAAAGCTTTTATTTTTCCGAACAGCTTCGGCGGGCGAATAGAAATCACTCCATTTGAGGTAATAAATAATGAAGGAAACAACCGGAAAAGATTTTTCAGGTCCGGATACGAAAACTCCGTCGGTCGGCACGGGTTCGAGCGCCCTTGGGTCGGCAGTCACGGCGACCGTTGACGACCGCATCCCGACGCGCGTCGGCAACCAGCGCTGGATAATCTGCACGCTTTTGTTTTTCGCCGCGACCGTCAACTACATCGACCGGCAGGTCATCGGCATTCTGAAACCGACGCTGCAAGCCGAATTCGGCTGGACGGAGATTGATTACGGCTGGATTGTTTTCGCTTTCCAGACGGCGTATGCCATCGGGCTGCTTTTCGTCGGGCGGCTGATGGACAGAATCGGCACGAAAAAAGGCTTTTCGCTTTCGATTGTCGTCTGGAGCATCGCGGCGATGGCGCACGCGTGGGCGGTTCCCATCGGCGTCGGCGTGCTGGCGATAGTCGGCTCGGTCGCGGCGGCGTTCGGTTACGAAGTCGCGGCGGTAACCACGCTTTCGGTTTCGGTCATCGGTTTCATCGTCGCCAGGTTCGTTTTAGGATTGGGCGAGGCGGGCAATTTTCCGGCTTCAATCAAGACGGTCGCTGAGTGGTTTCCGAAAAAGGAGCGCGCGCTGGCAACCGGAATCTTCAACGCCGGAACGAACGTCGGCGCGCTGGCTACTCCGCTGCTCGTGCCGCTGATTGTTTTGTATTGGGGCTGGTATGAAGCGTTTATCATCACGGGCGCAGTCGGTTTCGTCTGGTTGATTTTCTGGATGCTGATGTATAGACGCCCCGAAGAACACCCGCATCTTTCCAAAGCCGAGCTCGAATATATCCAATCCGACCCGCCCGAGCCGACCGTGCGGATTCCGTGGCGCAGGCTTTTCCCGCATCGCCAGACGTGGGCTTTCGCCATCGGCAAATTTCTGACCGACCCGATTTGGTGGGTTTATCTTTTCTGGCTGCCCGATTTTCTGAACAAGCAGCACGGGCTGGATTTGAAAAACTTCGGTCTGCCGCTCGCCATCATCTACATCATCGCCGACGTCGGCAGCATCGGCGGCGGCTGGATTTCCGGCGCTTTAATCAAGCGCGGCTGGAGCATCAACGCGGGCAGAAAAACCGCGATGCTCATCTGCGCGCTGGCGGTCGTCCCGATTATTTTCGCCTCGATTACTTCCAATCTCTGGGTCGCCGTTTTGCTTATCGGAATCGCGGCTGCTGCTCATCAGGGCTGGTCGGCGAATATCTTTACGACGGCTTCGGATATGTTTCCGAAACAGGCGGTCGGGTCGGTCGTCGGCATCGGCGGTATGGCGGGCGCTATCGGCGGTATGTTCATCGCCAAGCTGGTCGCCTATATTCTCGACACGACGGGCAGTTACGTTCCGATTTTCGCGATTGCGGCTTCGGCTTATCTGGTTGCCCTGCTCGTGATTCACCTGCTCGCGCCGAGGCTCGAACCGGCGCGCATTGAAGGCTCGACCGATTTGGCATAAACCGCGGGTGAAATCAGAAAACAATGCGGAAAACTGCGGCTCTTTCAGGTCGCAGTTTTTCTTTGGAACAAAACGTGGGCGGCGCGAATTCCGCCGCCAATAAAACCCTGATATTGTTTAATGCAAAAAACGACTATGAACAAAGCAGATGTTATCGAGCAGATTACCGGAACGGGCGTTTTGCCCGTCATTCGCGCGGCTTCGGCGGACGAAGCGATGCGCGCCGTCGAGGCAATCGCGGCGGGCGGCGTCAACGTTTTTGAAGTGACGATGACCGTTCCCGGCGCGGTTCGGCTCATCGAAAAG
>JALZHR010000061.1 GCA_030860665.1 Acidobacteriota bacterium | reverse complement strand
CCACATTTGATAAGCTGCCTGACCACCCACTATGAGAATAACATTATATTATTACCGAGTTTAATCTGGCATAATTAATTACATTGAATCGCTAAAATATTTCTTTTTTATTATTTCCCGCAAAACTGCCGGGCGAAAGCCGAATTTAACCTTTTTCAGATTTTGATTTAGTAAAGGTATTTTGCCGCTTTTGGCTTTAAGCCTGCCGAATCGCTTCAATCATCTCGCGGACGGCTTGCTCCAGTCCGACGAAAATCGAGCGCGAGACGATGTTATGACCGATGTTGAACTCGGAGATTTCGGGCATTCGGGCGAGGGCGGCGATGTTGCGGTAGGTTAAGCCGTGTCCGGCGGCGACGACCAAGCCGAGCTCGCGAGCGTGGCGGGCGGCGCGATTGATGCGTTCGAGTTCGGCTGTGGCGCGCTGTAAGCCTTCGCCGTGGGCGGATTTTGCGCCCAGCGTCAACTCGGCGTATTCGGCGGTGCAGATTTCGATTTGCTGCGCTCCGGCGCGGTGCGCGGCTTCGATTTGCTTTAGCTCCGGGTCGATAAAAATGCTGGTGAAAATGTCGGCTTCGCGCAGCTTATCGACCGCCGCGCGGACGTTTTCAAAATTATTTTCGACGTCCAAGCCGCCTTCGGTCGTGATTTCCATACGATTTTCCGGCACGAGCGAAACGGCGTCGGGCAGAGTCTCGACGGCTATCGAAAGCATCTCCATCGTCGTCGCCATCTCGACGTTCAGATAAGTCGTAATCGCTTCGCGCAGCAGGCGAATGTCGCGGTCTTGAATATGGCGGCGGTCCTGCCGGATATGAACCGTGATGCCGTGCGCCCCGGCTTTTTCGCAGATGACGGCGGCGGCGACGATGCTCGGCTCGATGGTTTTGCGGGCTTCGCGGACGGTGGCGACGTGGTCGATGTTGACGTTTAATTTGGCGGTCATAGCGTTTTAAAATTTATTTTAAATTATAATACCACAGAAAACAAGCAGAAAATGTCCACAGCTGAACACAGATTTTATTTTTTTCTTATCTGTGTGCATCTGCGGACAAATTTTCTCTGTTTCCGTGATAAATCTTAATTTAAATCGTAAACGCCTCGCTTTGCGTTGCGCCGAATCTCCATCAGCTCGTTTATCATCCGGCGCGTGTCGCGGATGACGCTCACTTTTGAGCCGTCGACGTTGTTCCAGCGGACGGGAATTTCTTTTAAGTGGAGTTTGTGATAATTGGCGACGAATAAAAATTCGACGTCGAAGCCGAAACGGTCAATTTGCATAACCTTGAGCAAAGGGCGGAACTTCTTCATATTAAACGCTTTAAAGCCGCATTGCGTGTCCGAGAAGGGCAAGCCCGAAAGCGTTCTGATTATCAGGTTGACGACTTTTCCGCCCTGCTCGCGCCGCCACGGCTGATGCGTGCCGATAAGACTTCGGTCGAGCGCGCGCGAGCCGAAAGCGACGTCGCACTCGCCGTTTTCGATTAAATCGACGAGCTTCGGCGTTTCTTCAATCGGCGTCGACAAATCGGCGTCGCTAAACAGCGCGATGTCGTGTTTCGCCTCTAAAAGCCCGGTTTTGACGGCGTAGCCTTTGCCGCGATTTTTCTCGTAGCGCACGACTTTCGTCTCGATGGCGGGAAATTCGGCGAAAGCCTTTTCGGCGACCCGCGCCGTGTCGTCTTTCGAGCCGTCGTCCACGACGATTAATTCGGCGTTCGGATTCTGCTTTTCGATATAAGTCAGAATCTGCCGCAGAGGGCTGCCGAGGCGTTCCGATTCGTCGAAAGCGGGAATAACAATGGAAAGCGGTTTGTTCATTATAATAGCTGCAACGGAAATCAAAAGTTTATTGATAACAGATAAATTTATTTTCAACAAATACAGTGCGGGCAAAACCCGTTTCGAGACACGGCATCTAAATATTTCAACGGGCTATTCACTATCTGGCAAAAGTCGGATTATGATATTATCTCCGAGAGGACTAGGGAAACGAGCAATGAGTAAAAATTTTATCATCACCGCGATTTTGATTGTTTTAACCGGGGCGGTTCTGGGCGGAATCTTCGGCAAGCTGCCCGCGCGGATGTCGGCTGACGGCGCGGTTACCGCCGAAAAAATCAGCGGCGATTACCGCGAGGCAATCGAAGCCATCAGCAATAATTACGTCACGAAAATCGACCACGAGAAAGTTTCCGAAAGCTCGATTCAGGGAATGCTCTGGACGCTCGACCCGCATTCCTCGTTTTTCACGCGCGACGAGTTTCGCAAATTATACGAAGACCAATCTTCAAAATTTTTCGGCATCGGCGTTTCCATTCTCCAGCATCGCGACGGCGTCTACGTGCAGTCAATCGTGCCGGACACGCCCGCCGAAAAAGCCGGTTTGAGATACGGCGACCGCTTTCTGGAAGTCGACGGCAAGGACGCGAAATCGTGGACGAGCGGCGAAGTTTCCAAAAACGTGCGCGGCGAACGCGGAACGCCCGTGAAAATCAGGATGGAGCGCGCCGGTCAGGAAAAGCCCATTGAATTTGAAATCACGCGCGACGCCGTTCCGTATCCTTCGATTCGCTATTATTTTCTGATGCGCGACGACGTCGGCTACATCGGCTTGACGGGCGGATTCCAGGAAACGACGGCGGCGGAGCTTGACCAGGCGATGGCGAATTTGAAAAAACAGGGAATGAAACAGCTCGTGCTGGATTTGCGAAACAATCCGGGCGGGCTTCTGCCGCAGGCGGTTGAGGTCGTCAGCCGCTTTATCGCGCGCGGTCAGACGGTCGTTTCCGTCAAAGGTCGCTCGCGCTACTCCAAATCGGAAGAGCTGCGCTCGGTCGGCGGCAAAACCGAAGATTTTCCGCTCGTCGTTTTGATAAACGGCGGCTCGGCTTCGGCTTCGGAAATCGTTGCCGGGGCGGTTCAGGATTACGGGCGCGGGCTGATTGTCGGCAGCGACAGCTTCGGCAAAGGCTTGGTGCAGCGCGTTTTCAATCTGCCGCTCGGGACGGGCTTGACCCTGACGACGGCGAAATATTACACGCCTTTCGGACGCTCTTTGCAGAGAGATTATTCGACCGGCTCGATTTACGATTACTACACGCATCACGGCGAGGACGGCGGCAACAGCAGCAGCAATAACACTGCGACGCCGACGCCCGACGCGCAGCCGAAGCCGAAGGGAAGCCCGGTGACGACGGCTGGCGGGCGCGTTTTCTACGGCGGGCAGGGAATTACGCCCGACATCAACGTTCCGGCGCTCGCCTTTACGAATCTGCGTTATCGCATCAACGAAGCCGCGTTTTTCTTTACGCGCCAGTTGGTCGCCGGAAAAATCGAGGGCTTGGAAAATTACCGCGTCGAGCGCCAGCGGTTCAATCAAACGCTGCGCCCCGACGATTTTCAGATTAACGATAAACTGCTCGACGCTTTCCGCGCCTTCACCGTAAAGGACAAAGCCAGCGGCTTGACGGCGGAAAACATCAACAGCCAGCTCGATTACGCGAAATCGCGCCTGCGCGAGGAAATAGCCACTGCAAATTATTCGAGCGAAGCCGGACAGCAGGTTCTGCTCGAAGTCGACCCGCAGGTTCTGAAAGCGATTGAGGCGCTGCCCGAAGCGCGCAAATTGGCGGAGAATATAAAGGCGAATTCGACAATCGGCTAAAATTTTTACCGCCGGGACACAAAGATTTCAAGAAAGGGAAATTTACAGGGATAAGAAATAGTTTTATTAATCCCTGTAAATCCTGTTATCCCTGTAAATTTCTTTCTCTATGTCCTTTGTGTCTTTGTGATTAGAACTACTCGATGACGCGCAGGATAAAACATTTCAGATAATACGTTTCCGGCATTCCGACCAGAATCGGGTGGTCTGTCGCCTGCGTGCGTTTTTCAATCAGATGAACGCGGCGTCTGGCGTCGCGCGCGGCTTCTTCGACGGTTTCCAGCAGAAGGTCTTCCGTCATATGAAAAGAGCAGCTGCAAGTAGCCAGAATCCCGTTTTTATTCAACAGTTTCAGGGCGCGCAGGTTGATTTCCTTGTAGCCGCGCGTCGCCGATTTCAAAGCCGCGCGGGTTTTGACGAAAGCGGGCGGGTCGAGGACGATGGTGTCGAATTTTTCGCCGCTCGCCTCGAAATCGCGCAGCGCGTCGAAAACGTTCGCGATTTGAAATTCGATATTGGAAATTTGATTCAGCTCCGCGTTTCGCCGCGCGAGATTGACGGCGTCTTCGGAAATATCAATCGCCAGAACGCTTTCGCAGGATTGCGCCAGATTCAGGGCAAAACCGCCGTTGAAAGTAAAACAATCCAGCCCGCGCCCGAAAGCGTGGCGGCGCATCGCCGCGTGATTTTCGCGCTGGTCTAAAAAAGAGCCGGTTTTCTGCCCGCCGAGCGGCGAGACGTGGAATTTTACGCCGTCCTGGTTGATGACAATTTCGTCGGGCGCTTCGCCGTATAAAACTCCGGCTTTCATTTCCAGATTTTCGCGCTGGCGCACCTTGACGTCGTTTCGCTCGATAATCGCCTGCGGCTGAAATTCTTCGCGCAGGATTTCGACGAAAGTCGCCTTCAATTTCTCAGTCCCCTGCGAAAGCGTCTGAACGACGAAAACGCCCGCGTAATCCTCGACAATCAGCGACGGAATCAAATCGCCTTCCGAATAAATTAAACGCTGCGCGTCGGTCTTTGATTTTGGGTCTCCGGTCTTCGCCAATTGCCTGCGCAGGGCGGCGTCTTTGATTTGTCTGCGCCAGAATTCCTTGTTTATTTCCTCGTCTTTCGTGGTGAAAATCCGCAGCGTGATTTCCGACGAGTCGCTGTAGAAGGCTTTCCCGACAAAATTTCTGGCTTCATCGTAAACGGAGACGACCGCGCCGCCTTCGGCTTCGATTTTTACGACGTCGCTCCGGTAAATCCACAAATGACCGCCGCGCACGCGCCGCGCGCCTTTTTTATTGACGAAAACTTTCATATAGAATTTTTCACCGCAGAGTCGAGCAGATAACACGAAAAATTAACAGGGATAGCAGGATTTACAGGGATGTTTGAAATCATCTTTTCTATCCCTGTTTATCCTGTCATCCCTGTATTTCTTATCTGCGTTTATCTGCGTTCATCTGTGGTTTCTTTCTTTTAGCCTAACCAATCAGAAGATATTTCGCCAGACCGCACAAGCCGCCTGCGACGACGACCAGCAACACGTCGGCTTTCAGAAAATACAGCGCGACGAACGCCGCAGCCGCCAGAATCGCGCCGAAAAGATTGATTTGCAAATCGGGAAAAAGCACCGTTGCGCCGAACATCAGCGCCAGATTCAGAATCACGCCGACGACCGCCGCCGTCACGCCCGACAGCGCCGAAGTCAGATTTTCGTTGTTTCGCAGGCGTTCGATATACGGCGCGCCGATAAATATAAAAAAGAACGACGGCAGAAATGTCACGTAAGTTGCTAGCAAGGCGCAGAGCGTCGCGTGAAAAGTCTGATTTAAACCGTTGCTGCCCGGGTTGTTCCAGCCCGTCATAAACCCGATAAACTGCAAGACCATAATCAAAGGTCCGGGCGTGGTTTCCGCCAGCGCCAAGCCGTCGACCGCCTGCGCCGCGGTAATCCAGCCCGCGCTGACGACCGCCTGATTCACATAAGCCAGCACCGCATACGCGCCGCCGAACGTGACAAACGCCGCCTGCGTGAAAAAAAGATAAGTCCTGACCGGAAAACTGTCCGAGCCGAAAGCGAAAAAAACGACGAGAAACGGCGCGAGCCAGAGCAGAAAACAGGTGAGAGCGATTTTCAAAGTGCGGTGTTTGGTCTTCGGTCTTTGGTCTTCGGTCGTCGTCTCGTTTATTGCATCCGCGTTTTTATTTTTGGCTTTCAGAAAAACGATTCCCAAGACGGCAGCGCCGAGCACAATCAGCGGAAAGGGAACGTGGAAAAAATAAATCGCCACGAAAGCGAGCGCGGAAACGACGATGTGCCAGTAAGTTTTAAAAGCCTTTTTCGCTATTTTCAGAACGGCTTCGACGACGATTGCCACGACCACCGCCTTAAAGCCGTCGAGAATCGCGCCAACCTGCGGCACGTTGCCGTATGCGGCGTAAACGTAGGAAAGCGCGAGCAGAAAAAAAATCGAGGGAATCACAAAAAACGCGCCCGCCGCCAGCCCGCCTTTGAAGCCGTGCAGCCGCCAGCCGATATATGTGGCTAATTGCTGCGCTTCCGGTCCGGGCAAAAGCATACAATAATTCAGTGCGTGCAGAAACGCGTCCTGCTCAATCCATTTTCGCTTTTCGACCAGCTCCTTCTGCATTATCGCAATCTGTCCGGCAGGTCCGCCGAAGGAAATAAAACCGAGCTTGAGCCAGAAACGAAAGGCTTCGCGGAAAGGAATTTTTGTTTGCATCGATATAGTTATCCGATTTTGAAAGATTGAATGTCAAGCAAATTTTTTTTGAAAGCCGCCGGGCGAAAAAAGTAAGATTAATAAAAGCGGGAAAGCAATCAAGAAAACATAAAACTTGAACTAATCGGCGCAAAGTTCTAATCTTAAAATGCTTTAACAATTTCAAAATATAAGGAGACGCTAATCTGATGTTACAAGTTGGAGATACCGCGCCCGATTTCGAGCTTCCTTCGCATCTGGAAAAAGACAAAAAAGTGAAGCTTTCGGATTTACGCGGAAAAAATGTTGTGTTGGCGTTCTATCCGCTGGATTGGACGCCTGTTTGAACGGTTCAAATGCCGGCTTACGAAGCGGATAAAGAACGCTTTGCAAGCTATGATGCCCAGGTTCTGGGCATTTCGGTCGATAGTATTCCCAGTCACGTCGCGTGGGCGAAAAGCCTCGGCGGCTTGACCTACGATTTACTCGCTGACTTTCACCCGAAGGGCGAAGTCGCCAAAAGCTACGGCGCGTGGCGCGAAGCCGACGGAATCACCGAACGCGCGCTGTTTATCGTGGATAAGGAAGGCAAAATCGCCTACGTAGACATCCACGACATCGGCGACCAGCCGGATAACGAAGACCTTTTCGAGGTTTTGAGAAAGCTGTAAAAGGTTTTTCACCATGAAGACGCAAATAACACAAAGAAAAGTGTTTTATGTTTCGTGTTCCTTGTGTCTTCGTGGTGAAAGGTTTGTGAGGAATTATGGCGACACTTTCCAGAAAATGCGTTCCGTTCACGCCGTTTGACGGCGATTTGAGCCGGGCGACGGTTGCGCTGGTAACGGCGGCTGGCGTTCATCAAGAGAACCAGCAGCCTTTTAACATCGCCGACGAGCTGGGCGATTTAAGCTACCGCGAGATGAGCCAGGACGTGGAAACGTCCGAATTAATGGTCACGCATCACCATTACGACCACGCGGACGCCGACCGCGACATCAACGTCGTGTTTCCGATTGACGTTCTGCGCCGCCTGAAAGAAGAAGGCGTTATCGGCAGCATCGCCCGCAAGCACATCGGTTTTATGGGCTATACGATGCGGCTGAAGGATTTTTACGAGGAAACCGCTCCGGCAATCGCCGACGAGATTGACAAAGGCTCGCGCGCCGACATCGTCGTTTTAACCGGCGGCTGACCGAACGTTTGTCACCGCACGGTCGTTGCGGTTCAACGCGAAATCGAGATGCGCGGCGTGGCGACGGTTTTAATCACCGTCAGCCCGGACGTTTCGGCGCAGATGCGCCCGCCGCGCGCGCTCTACCCGAAAGGCTTTAAAATCGGTAACAGCCTCGGGAAACCCGAAATGATTGATTTGCAGAAAAAAGTTTTGCTGGACGCACTGAATTTATTGACCGAAAATACGCGACCCGGAAAGGTCGAAACGCGCGAATACGCCGAATACGGCGAATACCACGAGCCGCCGAGCGTGAGAAAAATTTAACTTGTTGATTTTAGAGTTTTTCGAGTTCATAGAGTAAACTATCATTTTACTTTGTGGACTCATTTTCAATATGTATAAGCAAATCGGAATCTTGACCGGCGGCGGAGACGCGCCGGGACTCAACGCGGTAATTCGCGCTGTAGTCAAAACGGCTATCGGCGAATTCGGGATGAAATGTATCGGCATCGAGGACAGTTTTGAAGGAATCTTAGGCGAAACTCACACCATAAAACTGACGAGCAAAACCGTCAGCGGAATTCTGCCGCGCGGCGGAACCATTCTCGGCACACGCAACCGCGGCAGCTTCGTCAAGGTCGTCAACGGCGTTTCGACCTTTCCGGAAATGCCGATTGAAGAAGCTCTTGAAAATCTGGAAAAGCTTGAAATCGAAGCGCTTATCGTCATCGGCGGCGAGGGCACGCTGGCAATCGCCGAACAGTTTCACAAACGCGGATTTCCGGTTATCGGCGTTCCGAAAACGATTGACAACGATTTGTCAGCAACCGAATTGACGTTCGGATTTATGACGGCGATCGACATCGCGACCGAAGCTCTCGACCGCCTGCACACGACCGCCGCCTCGCACGACCGCGTGATGATTCTGGAAGTGATGGGCAGAAACACGGGCTGGATTGCGCTTCATTCGGGCTTGGCGGGCAGCGCCGACATTATCCTGATTCCCGAAATCCCGTTTTCGGTCGATTCGATGCTCGAAAAAATCCGCAAGCGCGAAAAAAGCGGCTCGCGCTTTACGAACATCGTCGTCGCCGAAGGCGCGAGCGAGGTCGGCACGCAGCCGATTTATATGGACAAGGAGGCGCTGCGGCTCGGCGGCGTCGGCAGCCATCTGCGGCGCAGAATCGAGGCGGAAACCGGCAAGGAATCGCGCTGCGTCGTGCTCGGGCATCTTCAGCGCGGCGGCAGCCCGAACGCTTTCGACAGAATGCTGGGAACGAATTTCGGCGCGTGCGCCGTGCGCGCCCTGGCAAACGGTCAGACCGGAAAAATGGTCGCGCTCAAAGCGGGAGAAGTTATCAACGTCCCGCTGCGCGAGGCGGTCGAAAATATCAAAACCGTCGCCGTCGACGGGCAATTAGTCCGCACCGCGCGCGACATCGGCATCTCGTTTGCCGCGCCGAACGAAGCGAAACTTTAATTAACTGATAGTTGATAACTGGTAGCTGATAGTGGAAAAAAAAACTATCAGTTATCAGTTATCAACTATCAACTAAAAATTATGGAAGCAGTCAGAAAAAAATTACAAACCGAGCTTGATGAGCTGGAAGAAGAGCTTCATTTCAAGCTGCCGAAAGAAATTCAGAAGGCGCGCGAATTCGGCGACCTGCGGGAAAACGCCGAATATAAAGCCGCGCTCGAACGCCAGTCCATCGTACAGGCGCGCATTATGCAGGTGCGCCAGCGCCTGAGCGAGGTCGAATCGATAGACGTTTCAAAGCTGCCGACCGACAGCATCGCCTACGGCTCGAAGGTCGTTTTATACGACCTCGACCGGGACGAAGAAGTGACTTACCGCCTCGTCACGTCCGAAGAAAGCGACCCGGAAAAAGGGTTGATTTCGACCGTCTCGCCCATCGGTCAGTCTCTGATGGGTAAGGAAGAAGGCGACGAAGTAAGAGTCAAAACGCCGAACGGCTGGCGTAATTTCGAGGTTAAAAGGCTTTACACGATTCACGAGCAGGAGTAAGTTGCAGATAGTTGCAGGTAGTTGCAGATAGTTTGAAGAAAAGGTTTATTTACGCGGGATTCCGCAGTTTTCTTTTAACTTCCTGCAACTATCCGCAACTATCTGCAACTATCTGCAACTTCCTGTTAACTTTTATAAAATGTTCGGAGCAAGCATCGGACGCGGGGCAATGCGAATCATCGACGCACTTGTGCGCTGGCTCGCCTATGGCGGCGTGCATCCGAACGTGTTGACGGTTATCGGCGTGACGATAAACGCGATGTGCGGCGTTCTTTTCGGCTTCGGCGAATTCTTCTGGGCGGGAATCGTTCTGATAGTCGCCAATCTGTTCGATATGCTCGACGGCAACGTGGCGCGCCTGACGGGAAACGTGACGCGTTTCGGGGCGTTTCTGGATTCGTCGCTCGACCGCCTGTCGGATATGGTCTGCTTTCTCGGCGTCATCGTTTTCTACGCCAGCAATACGCCGGAGCATTCGCTGCTGAACGTTTTTCTGGCGGGAATGGGAATGGTCGGCTCGGTGATGGTCAGCTACACGACGGCGCGCTCCGAGGCAGTCGGCGTCAAGGCGAACGTCGGATTTTTGCAGCGACCGGAAAGAATCGTCCTTTTTATCATCGGCGCGCTTTCGACGCATTGGGAATCGACGAGTTTTTTCGCCAACCGGATGCCGCAGGTGCTCTGGATTCTGGCAATCGGCTCGTTCTGGACGTTTATTCACCGGATGTATTACACCTGGGTCGAGCTGAATAAAACAATCGTCGAGGAAAATTAAAAACCGAAATGGACTGGCTTTCGCAAAAATGGCAATCGTTCACGCTGGAACAGGTTCTGATTTTCGCCGGGCTTTTTCTGGCGTCGCTCGTTTTCAGCTTTGTCGTGCTTGCGGTCGTGATGGTCAAGATTCCCGAAAATTATTTCAGCTCGCATTACCAGCAGAGTTTTATGCCGAACAGCCCGTTTCTGGTGCGCTGGGGCGTGGTTATTGCGAAAAATCTGCTCGGCGTTTTTCTGGTTATGCTCGGCGTTATCCTGTCGCTGCCGGGCGTTCCAGGGCAAGGGCTGCTGACGATTCTGCTCGGGCTGATAATGCTCGACATTCCGGGCAAGCGCCCGCTCGAAGCGCGGATTATCAAACGCCCGTCCATCTTGTCGGCAATCAATAATCTGCGCGGCAGATTTAATAAACCTCCGCTCGTTCTTGATTAAATATGGGACTTTTCGGTATCTTCAAGAAAAAGAAAAACGTTGATTTGGAAGCGCAGCGGCGCGAGCATCTGCGCCAGAAGGGAAGAATCTGCGACGGCACGATTATCGACAGCGAAACGACCGCCGCGGGCGGCGAAATCGTCTATTACGTTTACAGCGTTCACGGCGTCGATTTCGAGTCGTCCGAGCTTTTGAGCGAGGAACAGTTAAACGGCGACCCTTTGAAATACGCGCCCGGCGCAAAGGTCGGCGTTCGCTACGACCCGAAAAATCACGGGAATTCGATGCTGGTTTAGTGAGCGGTGAGCGGTAAGCAGTGAGCAGTAAAAACAAAGAAACTGCTTACCGCTTACTGCTCGCTGCTCACTCTCAAAAATATGTTTAAGAAAATTTTAATCGCTAATCGCGGAGAAATCGCCTGTCGCGTCATTCGCGCCTGTCGCGATATGGAAATCGAAACGGTCGCCGTTTATTCGGAAGCCGATAAGGACGCGCTGCACGTCCGGATGGCGGACGAGGCTTATTTTATCGGCGCGCCGCCGTCAGCCGAAAGCTATCTGCGCTGGGAAAAAATCATCGACGTGGCGAAAAAAAGCGGCGCGGAAGCCGTTCATCCGGGCTACGGCTTTCTGTCGGAAAACGCCGAATTCGTCCGGCAGGTGACCGCCGAAGGAATCAGATTCATCGGACCTTCGCCCGAAGCGATGGAAGCGATGGGCGGAAAAATCTCGGCGCGAAAAATCGCCATCGAAGCGGGCGTGCCGGTCGTTCCGGGCACGGTCGAACCGTTGCAGTCGGCGGAAGAAGCGCTGGAAGTGGCGAAAAGCTTCGGCTTTCCGGTGATGCTCAAAGCCTCGGCGGGCGGCGGCGGCAAAGGTATGCGCTTTGTCGAAAACGAAGCCGATTTGAAGTCCGCGCTCGAAACGGCGCAGAGCGAGGCGATGGCGGCTTTCGGCGACGCCAGCGTTTACGTCGAGAAAGCGATTGTGCGCCCGCGCCACATCGAGATTCAGGTCTTTTCCGACACGCACGGCAATCACGTTCATCTCGGCGAGCGCGAATGCTCGATTCAGCGCCGCCACCAGAAAGTCGTCGAGGAATGCCCGTCGCCGATTAACGACGCGAATCTAAGGCAAAAAATGGGCGAATGCGCCGTGAAAGTCGCGCAGGCGGTCGATTACGTCGGCGCGGGAACGGTAGAATTTTTGGTTTCGGACGAAACGCGCGAGTTTTATTTTCTGGAAATGAACACGCGTCTTCAGGTCGAGCATCCGGTGACGGAGCTGGTCACGGGAATCGACCTCGTGCGCGAGCAGATTCGAGTCGCGTGGGGCGAGCCGCTTTCGTTCCGGCAGGAAGACGTCGAGTGGAACGGTCACGCCATCGAATGCCGCGTATACGCCGAAGACCCGGAAAATAATTTTCTGCCTTCGCCCGGGCGCATCACGCGCCTGCGCGTGCCGCACGGAAACGGCGTCCGCGACGACGGCGGCGTTTATGAAGGCGCGGAAGTCTCGATTTATTACGACCCGATGATTTCCAAATTCGCCGCCTACGGCAAAAACCGCGAGGAAGCAATCGACCGCCTGCGGCGCGCGCTGGCGGAATACGAAGTCGGCGGCATCAAAACGACCCTGCCGTTTTTCCGCGAGATTGTGCGCGACCGCGAATTTATCGAAGGAAATCTGGATACGGGCTTTATCTCGCGCTGGCAGCAGAGGCGCGATTTAACGGAAGCGACCGAGATTGAAAAGGATATGGCGCTGGTTGCCGCCGCGCTCGCTTACTCTGCGGATAAGCAGAAAGCGGCTTCTTCGGCGCAGACGGCAAACGGCGATTCGCCGAACAACAAAGAGGCGAGCCGTTGGGTGATGGCTGGCAGAACGGCGATGCTGACGAGCCGTTTATAATAACTATTTTTTTAGGGGAATAATAAAAGATGGAAGAATTTTTGACGCAGTTGATGGGCAAGAGAATCGACATTTCGTGCGGCGCGAGCGCAATCGTGCGCGGCGACGTGATGGCGGTCAAAGACGGCATTCTCTATTTGAGAGACGAGGACGAAAGAGTCGCTTATGTGGCGGTCGATAAGATTTCGATTGTCTGGGAAGTGAAGGAACACGTTGTTCGTCCCGGATTTGTAGGCTGAAAGGTAGAAAAAAGACGCGGAGAAAGGGAGACGCGGTGACGCGGAGATTAAGTCGTTGGCAAACTATCTC
>JALZHR010000025.1 GCA_030860665.1 Acidobacteriota bacterium | reverse complement strand
GAGTCAAAGGAAATTTATTTCTTCAATTTGATTCACGACTCTCCGGACTCTCCGGACTCTCCGGACTCGAAACGGAGTGAGACAGTTATGATTCAGATGCAGACCTCTTTAGTGGTCGCAGATAATTCAGGCGCGAAACGCGTGGAAATGATTATGGCGATCGGCGGCTCGACCGGCTCGACCGCCACCATCGGCGATAGAATCAAAGTCACCGTCAAGGAAGCCGCGCCGGACGGAACGGCGAAAAAAGGTAAGGTTTACAACGCCGTCGTCGTCAGAACGCGCAAGGAAGTGCGCCGCAAGGACGGCAGCTATATCCGCTTTGACGAAAACGCCGCCGTGCTTATCAAAGAAGACGGAACGCCGATTGGAACGCGCGTTTTCGGTCCCGTGGCGAGAGAGCTGCGCGACAAGAACTTTATGAAAATCGTTTCCCTGGCGCCGGAGGTAATTTAAGCAATGAAGGAAGCTAAAACGAAAGGAACAATCCGCTCGAAAATCAAACGCGGCGACACGGTTGTTTTCATCTCGGGCAGAGAATATAACCGCTACGAGCGGACGAGCAGAAACGGGCAGGAAGAAGTCCGCCGCGTTCCGCTTCAGGGCGAAGTTATCGCCGTCGACCCGCGCCGCGGCAAAGTCAAAGTCGAAGGCGCGCAGATTATGAAGCGTCACCGCAAAGCCGTTCCGCAGATGAACATCGAAGGCGGAATCGTCGAATCGGAAGGCTGGGTCGATATTTCAAACGTCGCCGTCGTCGACCCGAAAACCGGGAAACCGACGCGCGTCCGCTATGAAATGCGCGACGGCAAAAAGGTTCGCGTGGCGAAAAGCGGCGAAGTTATTCCCGAACCGCCGCGCCGCACGAACACCAGAAAGAAAGATAACGATAACGAATAATTTTTGAAAGTTTGGAAACGCGGTTCGGTAATTTTAGATTTTAGATTTTAGATTTTAGATTGGATTCGGAATTTGGTTAACGCCAAATAAATTTTAAAAAGATTATTTCCTTATCCAATCTAAAATCATCAATCTAAAATCTAAAATTCAACGACGCGAGACCCAAACGCTGAATTAAAACAATGGCAAGATTAAAAGATAAATATCGTAACGAAATCGCTCCGGCGCTCGCCAAGGAGTTCGGCATCGAAAATCCGATGGCGATTCCGCGCATCGAAAAAGTCGTCATTAATATGGGGCTCGGCGAAGCCATCAGCAACGCCAAGATTCTCGACACGGCGGTTGAAGAGCTGCGCTCGATTACCGGTCAGAAGCCGGTCGTGACGAAGGCGAAAAAATCAATCGCTTCGTTCAAATTGCGCCAGGGAATGAACATCGGCACGATGGTCACCTTGCGCGGCGAGCGGATGTATGAATTTCTCGACCGCCTGATTTCGGTCGCCCTGCCGCGCGTGCGCGACTTTCGCGGCGTCTCCGGCAAGGCGTTCGACGGGCGCGGAAACTACACGCTCGGCGTTCGCGAGCAGTTGATTTTCCCGGAAATCGACTTTAACAAAGTCGATAAAACTCGCGGAATGAACATTTCAATCGTGACGACGGCACAAACCGACGAGCAGGCTCGCTCGCTTCTGAAAGCGATGGGAATGCCGTTCAGACAATAGCTCGGTAGTTAAGGTTCAAAGTTCAAAGTTTTTGCTGTGAACTTCTGAGCCTTGAATTTTGAACCCTGAACTTTGAATTTTAAACTTAAGATATGGCAAAGATTAGCAAAGTCGTTAAAAACGAAAAACGCAAACAGCTGGTGACGCAATATGCCCAGCGCCGCGCGGAACTGAAGAAAATCATCAACAACCCGGCTTCGTCGCCGGAACAGGTTGACGAAGCGGTCGCGAAACTGCAAAAGCTGCCGCGTGACGCCAGCCCCGTGCGCGTGCGCAATCGCTGCTCGATGACCGGACGCCCGCGCGGCTATCTGCGCAAATTCGGCGCCTCGCGCGTCGCGCTTCGCGAGCTCGCGCTGCGCGGACAGATTCCGGGCGTGGTCAAATCGAGCTGGTAGAAATTTTTTAGGCTGCGACAGGCGCAAAAGCAATCAGGCATTTGCGAACCATCGTAATTTTATACGTAACTGATAACGGAGTAGAGTTAAAAGAAATGACAGATCCAATCGCCGATATGCTTACGCGAATCCGTAATGCGATACGGGCAAAACACTCGCGCGTCGATATTCCCGGCTCGAAATTAAAGCTGGAAATCGCGCGCATCCTGAAGGAAGAAGGCTATATCAACAACTACGTGACGAAGGGCGAAGGCGTCAAATTCGCCATCCGCATTTTCCTGCGTTACGACGCGAAAGGCGCTTCTTCAATCACGCATTTGAATCGCGTTTCCCGCCCGAGCCGCCGCGTCTATGTCGGCGCCGGTGAAATTCCGAGAGTGCTCGGCGGTTACGGAGTTAATATTATTTCCACCTCGAAAGGCTTAATGAGTGGAAAAAGAGCGCGCCGCGAAAACGTCGGCGGCGAAGT
>JALZHR010000407.1 GCA_030860665.1 Acidobacteriota bacterium | reverse complement strand
GTTTTCGCCGAGCGTGACGTAAGAGCCGGGATTGAGCAGAATTTCGGCTTTGCCGCCGGTTCCGGTCGAAACAGTGTCGCCGACCTTCAGCTCGTCGCCTTTGAGCAGATAACCGCTCCGGTCGGCTTTTCGCGTGACGGCGACTTTGCCTTCGACGTAATTAACGCCGCCCGCTTCGGCGGAAATAACATAAATGCTGCTGGCGGCATTGGCGGCGCGCCTTTCATTGGCGCGCTCGTTCTCCTGAACCTCCTGCTGCGCGAAAGCGGCGGTCGCGGCAAATAATAAGCCGGCTGCGCTTAATACAAAAAACCTTAAAAAGCCGTGTTTCATCAATTTTGCTCCTTTTATCCGAACCGAGAGAATTTGATTTTTATAATAGCTTGTTTTTGTTAATTATTCCAATAATTCTGCGGCAAAAAAGTTATTTCCGCGACGCTAAAAATTTGAACAACCTTTGATAGCGCGACGTAATCTAAGTCGGTGCCTGTGAAATAAAAGGCGAGTTGAAGCGAAAGGAAAACGATAATGGCAACCTTTAAAGACCCGATTAAATGTTTTGCGCCGCTCGAAGTCGTCGAGAGACTTCTGGAGATGCGTGCCGAACTAGGTTATCCGCCAGCCATTTATTTAACCAGCTCGCTGGGACTGGCAGATTTTCTGGACGCTTTCGGCTTTGACGTCTACGCCTTTTCGACCAAAGACGAAAAAATAAACTACGGCGATTATCGCTCGGCGCTCGTTCCGGGCGGCGATGCGCTGCATTTATCGCTGACGGCGCACTAAATATTTAAGAATCCCAAATGACAACTGAATAGGAAAGAACAAGCGGAAGGCTGAGCGAAACTCTCCTTTCGCTTTTTTTTATTACACGAAAAAAGCACGAAAGAAGAACTATAGTCGATTTCATCGAAACGAAATCGCGTAGAATTTGTAAGGGCAGGTCTTGCGCCTGCCCGAAGCGTTCGCTAGAACGCTAATCAATTCGGATTAAATTCAAGGTTGAATTTTACTTAAACTTTTATTCGCTCGCGCTTCACGCGGGCAGGCACAAGACCTGCCCCTACATTTGTGCTTCTTTTTATTGAAATTTGCTCTAGGCGAGATTCGATTTTATCTGATTAATCACGGCTTTCAGATTGTCGATTTTTCGCTCGACCGCCGCCACATTATCCTTTGAAGCGTCGGCGGCGAGAATTTCCAGCAATAAGCTCAACTCTTTGGCTTCGGCTATCGCTTTGACGGCGTCGCTTTTCAGATTGTTATTCGATTGACTGCCTGCGGCGTCAGCGACGGAAGCGGGAGATTTTTTGACTTCCAGAACGCCCCAATGCGTGATGCGGACGAAGTTGGCTTTTTTGTCTTCGGCAATCCAGCCCGCGCCGCTCAGGCGCTCGAAAATGTCCGGGTAATTTCCCAGAAAGCCGAGATTTTTGACCAAATCCTTTAAATCAACGGCTTTCGTGTCCTTTCCGTCGGTTACTTCATAAAGTCTCGCTAAAACTCGATGATAAACGTCCATAATTTTTCAGTCCAAAGTCAATCCGGCGCGGCGGCGCTGTCGAGGCAAGCAACGACAGATTAACACAAAACCGACGGATTTTTGTTTTTTATTTGCGCCGTCGAAAATGCAGGTCGAAAATGAAAACGGCAAAAGTGCAAAACGAAAAATGCAAAGTGCAAAATGTAAGAAGTGATTTAATTCTAAACCCTGAATTCCAAATCCTGATATTTTGCATTTTGCATTTTGCATTTTGCGTTTATAACGTCGCTTCAATCGCCATCTGCGCCGCGCCGAGAATTCCCGCGTCGTCGCCGAGCTGCCCGCGGACGAGCTTTGCGCGCTCGGCAGGCTCGCGGTAGGCGCGCCGTCGAATCTGCTCCTGCGTGTGCGGCATAAACAAATCCCAGCCCGCGCTCGCGCCCCCACCGATGACGATAACTTCGGGATTTAAAACATTTATCAAGCCCGCCAGAGCGATTCCGAGATAAAAGCCCATTCGCCGGAAAACTTCCAGCGCGAGGTCGTCGCCTGCTTTTCCGGCTTCGTAAATATCGGCGGAAGTCAGATTCGAGCGGCTTCGCAAAGCGGATTGCGGATATTGATTTTCCATCTCCTGCGCCAGCCGCACGATTGCCGTCGCCGACGAATACTGCTCGACGCAGCCGTAACTGCCGCAGCCGCACGGCGCGCCGGACGGCTCGACGCAGATGTGCCCGATTTCTCCGGCTGTACCGTCCGCGCCGCGCAGAATTTTATTGTCCAGGATAATGCCGCCGCCGACGCCCGTTCCGAGCGTGACGGCGATTGCCGACCGGTAATCTTTTGCCGCGCCGAAAGCGTGCTCGCCGATGACGGCGGCGTTGGCGTCGTTTTCCAGAACGCACGGCAGATTCAGCTCGCCGGAAAGCACGTCGGCGAAGCGGCAGCCGTTCAGCGCCGGAACGTTCGGAGCTTTTAAAATCAAGCCTTTCTCGCTGTTTATCATCGCCGGAACAGCCGCCGCCAGCGCTTTTACCGTGCCGATATTTCGGACTCCGGCGGCGCATTTATTAGCGGCTTCGACCGCAACGCGGACGATTTCTTCGGCGTGTTCCGTCTTCGGCGTTTCCACCTTCAGACGATGATGAATTTTTCCCTGTGTATCGACCGCCGCCATTCGCAGGTTGGTTCCGCCCAAATCACAGGCTAAGACAATTTCCATATTTTCGTGCCAATCAAAATTTCCCTAAGTTTGTGTGCCGAAGGCTAATAATATTTTATAACAGAAAAGCTTCGCTCTTTCGTTTTCGCTCGTTTTGACAAGTTCCGACTCTGGACTTTAGACTTTGGGCTTAAATAGTTTAACTATCTCGCGCGAATCTTCCAAACAGAATCAATCGGGATGTCTTTTGTTCGTCGTTGATAAAGAACAAATGCGCGGTTTTTTGCAAAAAATTTAATCGGTCGAGGAAAACGAAATGGCGACAGCGACAGCGGCTGAAACAGCCGGCGATTACAGGGACGAGATTTCAAAAAGCAAAATCTGGCAGGTCATTGCGGCATCATCAATCGGGACGATGATTGAATGGTATGATTTTTATATTTTCGGCAGTCTCGCGTTTGTCATCTCGCCGCTGTTCTACCCGCCGGGCGACAACACTTTTGCCTATATAGCATACCTGGCGACGTTTGCGGTCGGCTTTATCGTGCGCCCGTTCGGCGCATTGTTTTTCGGGCGCATCGGCGACATCGTCGGGCGAAAATACGCTTTTCTGGTGACGCTTTTGATAATGGGCGGCGCGACGGCGGTCATCGGTTTTCTGCCGACCTTCGAGCAAATCGGCTACGCCGCGCCGATTATTTTGCTGCTGATTCGCGTTTTGCAGGGACTTGCGCTCGGCGGCGAATACGGCGGCGCGGCGGTTTACGTCGCCGAGCACGTGCCGGACGACCGGCGCGGTTTCTACACTTCGTTTATTCAGATTACGGCGACGCTCGGACTGTTTCTCTCGCTCGCCGTCATTTTGTCGGTGCAGAATATGATGAGCGCCGACCAGTTTGCGGGCAAAGCCGAAGGCATCGCGGGCTGGCGCATACCGTTTCTGATTTCGATTCTGCTGGTCGGCGTCTCGCTCTATATTCGCCTGCGAATGAAGGAATCGCCGATTTTCCAGCACGTGAAAAGCTCGGGAATGACTTCGGCAAATCCTTTAGTCGAAGCGTTTACGAAATGGGAAAACCTGAAACGGGTTTTAATCTCGCTGTTCGGCGCGACCGCCGGGCAGGGCGTCGTCTGGTATACCGGACAATTTTACGCCCTGTTTTATATGCAGTCCATCCTCAATATCAACACGACTTCCGCCAATTACATCGTCGCCGTCGCGCTGCTTCTGGGAATGCCGTTTTTCGTGATTTTCGGCGCTCTGAGCGACCGCATCGGGCGCAAATGGATTATTATGGCTGGCTTGCTGCTCGCCGTTCTGACCTATATCCCGATTTACCGGGCGATGCAGTCGGCTGCCGGTTCAAACGTGGTGACGGCGGCGTCCAAGCGCGATCCGGTGACGGGCGCAATCAGCCTGACGGCACAATCGCCCGATGCGGGCGGCAATCTGACCGACGCGCCGAAAGTTCTGCCCTACACGAATATCGGCGATTTTCTCTCGAATCCGACCGCCTGGAAATTGATTTTACTGGTATTTATTCAAGTCCTCTGGGTGACGATGGTTTACGGTCCGATTGCCGCTTATCTGGTCGAGGCGTTTCCGGCGAAGATTCGCTACACGGCGCTGTCGCTGCCGTATCACATCGGCAACGGCGTTTTCGGCGGCTTGCTGCCGGTTATCGGACTGTCGATTATCGCCGAGACGGGCAATATCTACGCCGGACTTTATTACCCGATGATTGTCGCCGGTCTGACGTTTATCATCGGCTCGCTTCTGCTGAAGGAAACGCACGGGCATCGCATCTGGGAAGAAGTCGGACGAGAGACGGCGCGCAAATAATTTTGACACTGCCGAGCGTTTTGTTATCAAATAATTTCAAGGGAAAATTATGTCCGAATCAACAGCCGCCATCGAATCGATTTTACACGAAGACCGCGTTTTTCCGCCGCCCGTCGAATTTGCGGTAAACGCTCATATTAAGAGCTTTGCCGAATACGAGCAGATTTACAATCAGGCAGCCGCCGACCCGGAAGCCTTCTGGGCGTCGGTCGCGGAAAATCTGCACTGGTTTAAGAAATGGGACAAAATTCTGGAATGGGACGAGCCGCACGCGAAATGGTTCGTCGGCGGAAAGATAAACGCCGCCTATAACTGCCTCGACCGCCATCTGGAAAGCTGGCGCAAAAACAAAGCCGCGATTATCTGGGAAGGCGAGCCGGGCGAAACGCGCACGCTGACTTATCAGCAGCTTCACCGGCAGGTCTGCCGCTTCGCCAACGTCCTGAAAAAAGTCGGCGTTAAAACCGGCGACAGAGTCGCGCTGTATATGCCGCTCGTTCCCGAGCTGGCGATTGCGATGCTCGCCTGCGCCCGCATCGGCGCGACGCACACGGTTATTTTCGGCGGCTTTTCGGCTGATGCGATTCGCGACCGCGTTAACGACGGCGAATGCAAATTAATCGTCACGGCGGACGGCGGCTACCGGCGCGGCAGCGAAATCAGATTGAAGGAAACGGTCGATAAAGCCGTCGCGCAGACGCCTTCGGTCGAAAACGTCATCGTTTTTCAGCGAACCGGCTCGAAAGTTCCGATGACGGTGGGACGCGATTACTGGTGGCACGAATTGATGGAAACCGTCAGCGCCGATTGCCCCGCCGAAGAACTCGACAGCGAGCATCCGCTATATATTCTCTACACTTCCGGCACGACCGGAAAGCCGAAAGGAATCCTGCACACGACGGGCGGCTATCTGACCGGAACTTTTATCACGAGCAAATGGGTTTTCGATTTAAAGGACGACGACACTTACTGGTGCACGGCGGACATCGGATGGGTGACCGGACACAGCTACGTCGTCTACGGACCGCTGGCAAACGGCGCGACCGTTTTTATGTATGAAGGCGCGCCGAATTATCCGGAGCCTGACCGCTTCTGGAGCATCGTCGAGCGCCACAAAATCAATATTTTATACACCGCGCCGACCGCTATCCGAGCCTTTATCAAATGGGGCGAGCAGTATCCTTTAAAACACGATTTATCGAGCCTGCGCCTGCTCGGGACGGTCGGCGAGCCGATAAATCCCGAAGCGTGGATGTGGTATCACACGATTATCGGCAAGACGAAATGCCCGATTGTCGATACCTGGTGGCAGACGGAAACCGGCGCGATTATGATTTCACCTCTGCCCGGCGCGACGCCGACCGTTCCCGGCACGGCAACGCGTCCGTTTCCCGGCATCATTGTCGATATTATGACGAAAGACGGTCGCCCGGTCGGCACGAACGAAGGCGGCTACCTCGTTATCAAACACCCGTTTCCGTCGATGCTCCGGACAATCTGGCGCGACGACGAAAGATTTAAAAAGCAATACTGGTCTGAGATTCCGCACGTTTATTTCGCGGGCGACGGCGCTCGGCGCGACCAGCGCGGTTATTTCTGGATTATGGGACGCGTGGACGACGTGATAAACGTCTCCGGTCATCGACTCGGAACGGCTGAAATCGAAAGCGCGCTCGTCTCGCATCCGGCTGTCGCGGAAGCGGCGGTCGTCGGCAAACCCGACGAAATCAAAGGTCAGGCAATCGCCGCCTTCGTCACGCTCGAAGGCGGGCGGAAAGGCAGCGAAGAGCTGAAACAGGAGCTTCGCGCGCACGTCGCCAAGGAAATCGGCTCGCTGGCAAAGCCCGACGATTTGCGCTTTACCGACGCCCTGCCGAAAACCCGCAGCGGAAAAATTATGCGCCGCCTGCTGCGCGAGCTGGCGTCGGGCGGAACGGTCGCCGGCGACGTGACGACGCTCGAAGATTTTTCCGTGCTGGAGAAACTGCGCCAGGATGAAGAATAGTCGAAAATGTAAATTTGGAGCAGCCGGAAGTCGGAAGGCGATAGAATTTATCTTCCGGCTTCCGCCCATTACCTTCCGACTTCCGGCTTCCTGATTTTGCTTTTTCTTTTCGGGGCTGACCTGAGGAGCAGGTACGGAATCATCGCTTTACCCGGCGGCACGACCGTTTTGCGGGAAATTCCGTCGCACGCAAAAAAAACCGGAGATTTTACTACCCAAACAGGGGGTGAAAACGGCGGTCATAATCAATTATCTTAATTTTCGGAGGGAAATATTTTCCCGGTAAAGGAGATTTTGATTATATGACACCATCATCTGTTGATTCACTGGCGACGACCGTTTTTGACGCTTCGGCGATGTTGAGCTTTTCCAAACCGGCAGCCGTGACGAAAGACGTTTCGCTGCAATTTCATATCGTTTTGCACCTCGAAAGAGACTGCGCGATTGAAGAGGCTTGGCAAAATCTTTTTTATAAATATATTATCGGCTGCCTGCGGTCTTTAAAATGCGATTTGCAGGCGATTGGCGGCGCGGGCGACCACGTTCACCTGCTCGTCAATCTGAACTCGACCGACGCCCCGGCGGATGTCGTGCGCCGCCTGAAGCTGCTTTCGACGAGCTGGGTGCTGCGCAACGCTTTCTGCCGCAATTTCGCGTGGCGGGAAGATTATCAGGCGTTTACCGTGAGCCGCTCGCAGAGCGCGCGCGTCAGGCGTTATATTTTCAATCAAAAGCAGCATCACCGAAGTTTCGGCGCGGCGGAAGACTACCCGTCGTCGTGGGGCTGCGCGCCGCGAAACGAGATTGGCGTATAATAAAAACAACAGCGGTTTTAATTTCTCCGACTCTTTCAAATCACTACCTAAACAGGTAGTGATTTTTACTTTTTCCCCGCTTTATTCTCAAATCGCGTAGCGGAAACGCGCCGCGCAAGGCAAATTAATCGACTGCCAGCAGTCTGGAAAAAGGATTCGGTTATTTATATTTTTTTTATCTGGAGAAGAAAATTTATGGCAATGTTTAAAATATCACCGGCAATCAAGCCGCTGCGTCAGGTAGTATCGTCGACCTGCTGGCTGACTTGTCTGGAAATGATGGTTCAATGGAAAAACGATCAGGGCGATATGAGCAAAAAGAAATGGGAGATTCGCAGCAAGATTGATTCGGACACCGATTACTGGTCGGATTACCTTGCCGACGAAGGCATCGCGCCGGGCGAGTGTTACCAGGTCGCGCGGGCGTTGGGAATGCAGCCGACCGGCGCGGGCGATTACACAAAGGAAATTTTGTACGATTTAATTTCCAAGAAAGGTCCGCTTTGGGTCGGCGGACATTGGTATGGAAACAGCGCGCACGTCATCGTCGTCACGGGCGTCGACCCGCAAAGCGGCAAGATAAAAATCGCCGACCCTTATAATAACTTTGACTTGTCCGAAGGCGACCGCGACGTGGGCTGGCTCAATGCGCGCGGCAAACACTGGAAAAGCTATGAAGGCACGGTAATGTATTGGAGATAATTTCATATCTGCTCGCGTAACTCTGTTTTTTTCTGATTTATAAAAAGAGCCGCCGCTTCGTAAAGCGGTCGGCTCTTTTTTTCATCTCTCGACTCTCAGGTCTCAGTTTTCAGTTCTCAGTTCTCAGTTCAGTCACGATTCTTCCGACCGGATAAAGACCGATGCGCCGGTCGAAATACGGCGAGCGTTCGTAGAAAAATCTCAGGCGCGCGCCCGCGTTTTTGCGAAAATTTTCGTCTTTCAGTTTTTCTTCAAATTCCCTGCGCAGATTCGCGTCTTTCGCCAGCATTTCGCGCGCGACTTCTTCCATTATGTAGTCGCTGAAATACTCTTTCTGCTCGAAGATGGCGTTGAAAAATCCCCACGCGGCGAACGAATCGCCTGATTGAGGCTCAAGCAGGTGAATCGCCACGTTCGCCGTTTCCTGGTTGAGCGGAACGATGACGGAATTTGCCGGAAACTCGCGCGTTTCCCTGATTGGAGTGGTTTTATAACTCACCGGCAGGCGGCTCTCAAAAGACGCCCGCGACCATTGCGGCTCGGTCAGGCGATAGCTTTCGACCTCGATTTTCAAGGGCTTCGACGTTCTTTGAAACCGAACGCCGTGCGCCTCTAAAACCGTGATGACTTCCTGCCATTGCGGCGGCACGATGTAGTAAAGCGGCGGCGCGACGGCGGCGGAAACGCGCACCTCGTCGAATTTCGGAATCGTCACGTCCAGAGGCTTCGTGCCGTAAACGATGCGCTTCGCGCCGGAAATGTCGCTGTCTTCCAGACGATATTCGACGCCTTTGAAAGCGAACGGGACTGAATTCTTAGTGAACTCGAAACGCAGCGGAAACTTATTATTCGCGTCGTAAATTCGCGCGCGCTCAATCGTTTCGGCGTCGGCTTTGCGATTCGCTTCAAACAGGCTCTCTTTATTCAGATTTATTTCTTCCAGCGTTTTCCAGAAAACGTCGTAAGTTCCGCGAACGCGCGACTTATACGGTTTCAGCGAATGCGATTCAATCAGCAGTCCGCCCCGGTTTCTGATAGCCGAATAACCGGTCGCAAAGCGCGGCGTGGCGATAAAAGTCGTCACGCCGGAGCTGACCTCGCGCCCGTTAAATTCCAGGTAATGCGACAGCAGATTGCCTTCCCTTTCGACTTTCGGGACGACTTTTTTCTCGAAAATCTCGTTCATCCAGTTTTTGATAAACGGCGAAACTTCCTCGAAATGCGCGAACTCATACGTGATGTTGTAGCGAAAATCCGCGCCGTCCGTGACGTGCGAGTCGATGAAAAAATCCGGTCTCCAATCGTTCCAGAGTTTTAGAAAAGCGCGCGTTTCCGGCGCGTCCGCCTTCATATAATCGCGGTTCAGATTCAAATTTGCGGAAGTTCCCCGAAAACCCATCTCGTCCGGTCCGACCTGATTGATGCGATTGTAAGGCGAAAAAAGCTCGTGCCCGTCCACGTTGTAAATCGGCACGTAGAGAATTACGACCGAGTCGAGCAGGCTCAGGCGCGTTTTCGTTATCGCGATGTCGCGCAGAAGCGCCAGCCCGGCGTCTTTTCCGTCGGATTCGCCAGCGTGGATGCAGGCTTGTATCAGGACGACGGCTTTTCCCCTTTTTCGCGCCGCGGCGGGCGTAAAAGTTTTGCCCGTAGCTGCAATCAGAAGAGGTAAATCGCGTCCTTCGCCGCTTTTCCCAAACGGCTTGTAAATTATTAAATCAGAAGACTTATCCAATCTGCGGCTGTATTCTACGGTTTCGGAATAACGCGGCGTTTTCCGGTAATTGGTTTGTTCGGCAAAGGTTTGCCATTCGCTTGGAACATTCATTGATTCGCTCTGTGAAAAGGCGTTTATGGTCGTAAACGCGACGAAAAAAAATGCAAAAAAAAGCCTTTTAGTCATATTTCGGATTGACGGAACGGTTTCTACGATAATAAACCATTTTTCGCACAAAAAGAACTTTCTTTATCAGGCGAAAATCTGTTAAGATAGCTTACGTCAGAATTATTTATTCAGAGTTCGTAAGTTATATAAAAACTTAGTCTTAAATTTCGCAATTGACGCCGTTTTTTATTGACATCGGGAAATAATTCGTGTAAAAGATACAAGGCATAGATTTTTTTAAATTATTGATTCAAAGCGGTTCAAGAGGAGAAATATGAATAGCAAAGTTTGGTTTCGGAAAGCACTTTCCCTGTGCTTGGTTGTCGCAATTTACGCGACATACTCAATGGTCGGGTTGGCGAGCCCTGACAAAACGGTCGGCGAGCTGACGGTTTCGGGCAAAGCCGTCAACGGAGAAATCCCGGTCGTCAAAGTAAACGGTGAAGCGGCACAGAGCGGTCGCGCGATTTTTTCGTCAAGCACAATTACCACATCGGAAAGCTCAAGCGCGGTTATCAACCTGGGCAAAATCGGCAGAATCGAGCTTGCACCGAACACGACCATTTCGGTGTCTTTTAACGAGAAAGGCTTAAACGGCGAATTGCTTGCCGGTAAAGTAACGGCTTTAAGCGCGGACAACGTCAGCATCAAAACCCCGGACGGCAAAGTAACAAAACTCAACGCAGGTCAAACCGTGGCGGCGTCGGCTCAGCAAACTGATGACGACGACAATGACGGCGGCGCGGCTTGGTGGGTTTTTGCTCTGATTTTAGGCGGCGCGGCAGCAGCCGTCGTTATTGCGGCGACCAGTGACAACAACGACCTTCAGCTCGGCGGCGGAACCGTCGTAGTCAGCCCGAGTCGTTAATCACTAGCGAGCCATTTTATATATTGGTTTGATACACAGGAGGAAAACAAATGCACGGCAAAAATTGGATTCGTAAATCTATAACATTTTTAGCCATCTTAGCCGTTTGGAGCGTCACTTCGATGGTCGCTTTAGCCGCACCGACAACAGATGCGACCGGCGTAATCAACGTCACCGGACAGGTGACCGTCAACGGACAGCCCGCTGTCTCTAACTCTACATTTATCAGCGGCGGCACGATTGCGACCGGCGCTGACTCATCAGCGGTTGTCAGCCTCGGAAAAACGGGAAGAGTCGAACTTCTCGCCGATTCCACGATGACTCTGAAATTTACCGAAAACAGCATCATCGGCATTATGTCGGCTGGCAAAGCCCGCGTTTCAAACGCCGCCGGAGTGGCAACGACCATTACGACGAAAGACGCGACCATTCTGGCTGACGCCGGACAGGCTAACAGCTTCGCCGTCGATATCGAATGCTCGCACACGCACGTCGATACAATGAGCGGTATGGTAACGATGCGCAGCGGCACGAACGACAAACAGGTCGCCGCCGGAACGGATGCCGTCGCCGGTAATCTTTCGCAAACCGGCTGCAAACCGTGTCTGCGTCCGGGAACGGTCATTCCGGTTCCGGTTGCCAATATCGGTTCAGGCGCGATTGCCGCGATTCTGCTGGCGATTGCCGGAACGGTCGGCGCGGGAATCCTGCTCGGAACGCAGGGCAGCGACACCTCGACGGGCGGCGGTGGAGCGGTCGTCGTC